>CALKUJ010000185.1 GCA_937996825.1 uncultured Polynucleobacter sp.
TGCTTTGGCTCAAGCCAAAGAAGGCCGTTTGCACATTTTGAGCAAGATGCAAGAATCAATGAGTGGCGTGCGCACAGAGTTGTCTGAGCACGCTCCACGCATGGTGACCATCAAGATTCATCCAGACAAGATCCGTGAAGTGATCGGTAAGGGTGGCGCAACCATTCAGGCTTTGACAAAAGAAACTGGCACAAGCATTGATATCACTGATGATGGTCTTGTGACGATTGCTTCAACAAGTGCTGAAGGCATGGAAGAAGCCAAGCGTCGTATCGAAGGCATCACTGCTGAAGCTGAAGTAGGCAAGATCTACGAAGGCCCAGTGGTTAAATTGCTTGAGTTCGGTGCTTTGATCAATATTCTTCCAGGTAAAGATGGCTTGTTGCATATTTCTGAAATCGCTAATGAGCGTGTGAAAGATGTCAAAGATTACTTGCAAGAAGGTCAAGTTGTGCGTGTGAAGTTATTGGCTGCAGATGAGCGCGGACGTTTGCGTTTGTCATTGAAGGCTGCGTGTGCTGACGAAGGAACAAGCATTGCTCCTTTGAATGGCGCTGCACCACAAGCTGATGCTGCACCTGCAGAACAAGCAGAACAACAACAGCAGTAAACGCAGCCAAATTAGTGAGTTAAAACGGCATGCGTGCTGTTGAGATCAGCCAATATGGTGGCCCTGAAGTTCTAAAGGCGGCGGTAAGACCTGATTTGGTCATGCCGCTTCCTGGTTCTGGTGAGGTATTGATCAGAGTTAGAGCTGCAGGAGTCAACCGTCCTGATGTTCTTCAGCGTCAAGGTTTTTATCCAGTTCCTCCAGGTGGTACAGATTTACCTGGTTTGGAATTGGCAGGTGAAATCATTGGCGGTGATATTGCGCATCCTGATAACTTTTTTAGTTTAGAAGTGGGTAGCCGCGTTTGTGCTTTGGTGGTTGGCGGTGCTTATGCAGAATATTGCATCGCTCCATTGGCGCAATGCTTGCCGGTGCCAAGAGGTCTGTCAGATGTCGAGGCGGCGAGTATTCCGGAAACATTCTTCACGGTTTGGAGCAATGTCTTTGATCGCGCTCGTTTAGGTTTGGACGGTCGAGGTAAAGAAACTTTATTGGTGCATGGTGGTAGCAGCGGTATTGGTGTAACAGCGATTCAGTTGGTGACCGCTTTGGGTCATGATGTATTGGTCACTGTGGGTAGCGATGAAAAAGCCAAAGCCTGTAAAGAGCTAGGAGCAGTGTTGGCGGTCAACTACCGTACCCAAGATTTTGTTGAAGAGGTTAAATCTTTCACAAATGGCAAAGGTGTTAATGTCATCTTGGACATGGTTGCAGGCCCTTATGTTGGTAGAGAGATTAAATGTTTAGCAGATGATGGCCGAATTGTGATCATTGCTAATCAGGGCGGTAAAATTTCAGAAGTCGATGTTGGCCAAGTTTTGAGAAGACGCTTGACCATCACTGGATCTACATTAAGACCTAGGTCTGTTGACTTCAAAGGCGCTATCGCTAGGTCCTTGAGAGCGCATGTATGGCCATTGCTTGAGTCTAAAAAAATCAGGCCAGTGATCCATGAGGTATTTGAATTAGAAGCTGCTGCGAAGGCCCATCAATTGATGGAATCCAGTCAGCACATTGGTAAGATAGTACTAACTGTTAATTGAATGAGACTTTAATGAGACCCTTGACCATCATTGGTAACTGGAAAATGAATGGCAGCATGCCTGCCAATCAGCAACTCATTGAAGAGTTATTAGGTGATAAAGAATTTTTAAAAAACCTGCATGGTATGCGTGCAGGTTTATGCGTACCTTATCCATATTTATCGCAAGTCAGCCAATTGTTAGCCAGCTCACCGATCGCTTGTGGTGCTCAAGATGTTTCTGATCATCCGAATGGTGCCTATACCGGTGATGTCAGTGCAAAAATGTTGCAAGAGTTTGGCTGTCAGTATGTGATCGTTGGTCACTCTGAGCGCCGACAATTTCATCAAGAAGGTGATGGTTTGGTGGCTAGAAAAGCAAAAGCCTGTTTACAAGCCAGCATCACGCCCATCATTTGTGTAGGCGAGACAGAGGCTGAACATGATGATGGTAAAACCTTGTCTGTTGTGCGCCGTCAATTGCAGGCAGTTTTAGATTTACTGCAAGGTCAAATTGAATCTTGCATCATTGCTTATGAACCTGTTTGGGCGATTGGTACTGGAAAGGTACCCACTCCTGCTCAAGCTCAAGATGTACACAGGGAATTGCGTTTGCAGCTAGCTAAATTTGACGATGCGGCTGCCTCAAAAGTAGCAATTTTGTATGGCGGTAGCTTAAAGCCTGATAATGCTAAAGATTTGTTGGCGATGCCGGATATTGATGGTGGTTTGGTGGGCGGTGCATCGCTGAATGCAAAAGATTTTTTGGCTTTATGCCAAGCATGTAAATAAATTTGTTTTTGGAGACTTAGATGGAATTGTTAAAAACTATATTGGTTGTATTGCAAATCATTTCTGCGATTGGCGTGATTGCATTGGTACTTGTTCAGCAAGGTAAGGGTGCTGATATGGGCGCCGCCTTTGGTGGTGGCTCTTCAGGCGGCTTATTTGGTGCTGCCGGTTCAGCCAACTTCTTGTCTCGCGTGACAGCTGTTTTTGCCACGATCTTCTTTTTGTCTACCTTAGGCATTACTTTATTTGGTTCAAATAAGTCACAAAATGCAGGTGTTTTATCAGGCACCAGTGCCCCTGTGACCCCTCCAGCTGCTGAGGTGCCTGCACCAGCAACAGCTACACCAGGTGCGCCAGTCGCTCCAGTGACCGGTTCCGGTCAAAATGTCCCTAGATAAGTTCATAGAATTCTGAAAAAACCCCTCTAGAGCGACGGCAATAAGCTAAAATCTAAGGGTTTTACCGAATGCCGTCGTGGTGGAATTGGTAGACACGCTATCTTGAGGGGGTAGTGGCGTAAAGCTGTGCGAGTTCGAGTCTCGCCGACGGCACCAAATAAGGGGGGTGTTTGCCGCTTGTCAGAAAGCTGCAAGACCAATTAGTGAAAATATGTAATTGAAACTTAGAGTTACGAATTGGAACGTTCTTGAACTTAGAAGCTTATTTTCCCGTTTTACTATTCATCCTAGTTGGGATTGGTGTTGGTCTTGTACCAATGGGCCTGGGCAAATTGCTCGGCGCCAATAAGCCCGACGCTGAAAAAATCTCTCCATACGAGTGCGGCTTTGATGCCTACGAAGATGCACGCATGAAATTTGATGTGCGTTACTACTTGATCGCCATCCTTTTCATCCTTTTTGACCTAGAAACAGCATTTTTATTCCCTTGGGGCGTGGCCTTATCTGAGATTGGCTGGCCTGGCTACATATCAATGCTTATTTTCTTGTTGGAATTTGTGATTGGCTTTGCCTACATCTGGAAGAAGGGTGCCCTTAACTGGGAGTAAAGATAAAACATGGCTATTGAAGGTATCTTAAAAGAAGGTTTTGTCACCACATCAGCTGACAAACTCATCAATTGGACTAGAACAGGTTCTTTGTGGCCAATGACTTTTGGTTTGGCCTGTTGTGCGGTTGAGATGATGCATGCGGGCGCATCCCGTTATGACTTAGACCGTTTTGGTGTTGTTTTTAGACCATCACCACGCCAATCTGACTTGATGATTGTGGCAGGTACTTTATGTAACAAGATGGCACCAGCTTTACGCAAGGTGTATGACCAGATGCCTGAGCCACGCTGGGTGATCTCCATGGGATCATGCGCCAACGGTGGCGGTTACTACCATTACTCATATTCTGTGGTTCGCGGTTGCGACCGCATCGTACCTGTGGACGTTTATGTACCAGGTTGTCCTCCAACTGCTGAGGCTTTGATGTACGGCATCATTCAATTGCAAGCCAAGATCAAGCGCACCAGCACGATTGCGAGAAAGGCCTGATATGTCAGACACTCTATCTGTACTTAAAGAGCGCCTAGAAAAAGTATTGGGCAAAAAAGTTGCTCGTTTGCACGAGGCTCTTGGCGAACTTACTTTGGTGGTGCGCGCAGAAGACTATTTTGAAGTAGCCAAAACTCTAAGAGATGAACCAAGTTTAGGCTTTGATCAATTGATGGATCTTTGCGGTGTTGACTACAGCGAGTACGACAACTCAACGTGGGAAGGTCCTCGTTTTGCTGCTGTGAGCCACTTGTTGTCTGTGAAGCATAACTGGCGTTTGCGTCTGCGCGTGTTTGCGCCAGTAGATCATTTCCCATTGGTGGCATCTGTGACACCTATTTGGAATTCAGCCAACTGGTTTGAGCGTGAAGCCTTTGACTTGTATGGCATCTTGTTCGATGGCCATGATGATTTGCGCCGCATTTTGACGGACTATGGCTTCATCGGTCATCCGTTCAGAAAAGATTTCCCAATCTCTGGCAACGTAGAAATGCGTTATGACCCAGAGCAAAAGAGAGTTATTTATCAACCTGTCACGATTGATCCTCGCGAGGTAACTCCTCGAGTGATCCGCGAAGAAAGCTACGGTTCTTAATCATGGCTGATATTAAAAATTACACCCTGAACTTTGGTCCACAGCACCCAGCCGCTCACGGTGTGTTGCGTTTGGTTTTGGAGTTAGATGGTGAAGTGATTCAGCGCTCAGACCCACACATTGGTTTGTTGCATCGTGCCACTGAGAAATTAGCTGAAACAAGAACTTGGGTACAAAACGTTCCATACATGGATCGTTTGGACTACGTTTCAATGATGGCCAATGAGCACGCTTATGTGATGGCGATTGAAAAGCTCTTGCAAATTGAAGTTCCAGAGCGTGCGCAATATATCCGTGTGATGTATGACGAGATCACTCGTTTGCTCAATCACTTGTTGTGGATTGGCTGTCACGGCTTGGACGTTGGCGCAATGGCGGTGTTCTTGTACGCCTTCCGTGAACGTGAAGATTTGTTTGATATGTACGAAGCTGTTTCTGGTGCGCGCATGCACGCTGCTTACTATCGTCCAGGTGGTGTGTATCGTGATCTACCAGATACGATGCCACAGTACTTAGCTAATAAGATTCGTGGCGAAAAAGCTGTGAAGAAATTGAACGAAAACCGTCAAGGTTCTTTGTTGGATTTCATTGAAGATTTCACCAACAGATTTCCGAAGTATGTCGACGAATATGAGACTCTGCTAACTGATAACCGTATTTGGAAGCAGCGTTTGGTTGGTATTGGCGTGGTCTCTCCAGAGCGTGCATTGCAGCTTGGCTTCACGGGCGCCATGTTGCGTGGTTCTGGCATTGAATGGGATCTGCGTAAGAAGCAACCGTACGAGGTTTACAGCAAATTAGATTTTGATATTCCTGTGGGCGTTAACGGCGACTCTTACGATCGTTACTTGGTGCGTGTTGAAGAAATGCGTCAGTCAAACAAGATCATTCAGCAGTGCGTTAAATGGCTAAGAGCTAATCCTGGTCCTGTGATGAGTGATAACCACAAAGTCACAAGTCCAAAACGTGTGGACATGAAGTCCAACATGGAAGAATTGATTCACCACTTCAAACTGTTCACTGAAGGTATTCACGTGCCTGCGGGCGAGGCTTATGCCGCTGTTGAACATCCAAAGGGTGAGTTTGGTATTTATGCAATTTCTGATGGCGCAAATAAACCTTATCGTTTGAAGATTCGTGCCCCAGGTTTTGTGCATTTATCTGCTTTAGATGAGATGGCAAAAGGTCATATGTTGGCCGATGCTGTAACGATTATTGGTACGCAGGACATTGTGTTCGGCGAGATTGACCGCTAAAAGGATAAGAGAATATATGTTGTCCCCACAAGCTCGCGCTGAAATCGATCGCAATATTGCCAAGTATCCGGCCGATCAAAAACAATCTGCTGTGATGGCGGCTTTGGTGGTTGCTCAAGATCAATATGGTTGGGTAACTCCTGAGTCAATCGAAGAGATTGCCGCCATTTTAGAAATGCCACCGATTGCTGTTCAAGAAGTTGCAACTTTTTACAACATGTACGACACCAAGCCTGTTGGCAAATTCAAATTAGCGGTTTGTACTAATTTGCCATGCGAACTTTCTGGTGGCACCCGTGCAGGTGAGTACTTAAAGAAAAAATTAGGCATTGATTACAACGAGACAACGCCATGCGGCACGTTCACTCTAAAAGAGGGTGAGTGCATGGGTGCTTGTGGTGATGCGCCTGTGGCGATTGTGAACAATAAAACCATGTGCAGTTTTATGAGCAATGAAAAATTAGATGCTTTGATTGATGAACTAAAAGCCAAAGCAAATGCAACTGGAGGTGCAGCATGACCAGTTTGCACACACGTCACATTCAGCCTTTGATCCTTGCGGGTCTTAATGGCGATAACTGGCGTTTAAAAGATTATGTGGCGCGCGGTGGTTATGCGCAGCTCAAAAGAATTTTGACTGAAGGCATCACGCCAGAAGCGGTGATTGCAGAAGTAAAAGCCTCTGGTCTGCGTGGCCGAGGTGGTGCAGGTTTCCCAACAGGTTTGAAGTGGAGCTTCATGCCACGTCAGTTCCCTGGCGATAAATACTTGGTGTGTAACACCGACGAAGGTGAGCCTGGCACATTCAAAGACCGCGACATCATGCGTTACAACCCGCATGCTTTGATTGAAGGCATGGCGATTGCAGCTTATGCCATGGGCATTGGTGTTGGTTATAACTACATTCACGGCGAAATTTGGCACGAGTACGCTCGTTTCGAAGAGGCTTTAGAAGAAGCTCGCGCTGCAGGATTTTTGGGTAATAAGATTTGTGGATCTGAGTTCTCATTCCAATTACATGCTCACCACGGTTGGGGCGCATATATTTGCGGTGAAGAGACAGCACTTTTGGAATCTTTAGAGGGTAAAAAAGGTCAGCCACGCTTCAAGCCACCTTTCCCAGCCAGTTTTGGTTTGTATGGCAAACCAACCACGATCAATAACACTGAAACATTCTCTGCTGTGCCATTCATTTTCCAGATTGGTGGCGAGGCTTATGCCAAGTTGGGTAAACCTAATAATGGCGGCACAAAGATTTTCTCAATCTCTGGTGACGTCGAGCGTCCAGGTAACTATGAGATCCCATTGGGCACACCATTTGCCAAGCTTCTAGAGTTGGCTGGTGGCATGCGCGGTGGTAAAAAAATTAAAGCAGTGATTCCTGGTGGTTCATCAGCTCCGGTTATTCCTGGTGCGATGATGATGGACACAGACATGGACTATGACGGTATTGCTAAAGCAGGTTCAATGTTGGGTTCAGGCGCTGTGATTGTGATGGATGAGACGCGTTGTATGGTCAAGTCATTGTTGCGCTTGTCTTACTTCTATCACGAAGAATCATGTGGACAGTGCACACCATGCCGTGAAGGTACCGGTTGGTTGTGGCGCATTGTGAATCGTATTGAGCACGGAGAAGGTCGTCCGGAAGACTTGGATCTTTTGAACGACGTTGCTGCGAATATTCAAGGTAGAACAATTTGTGCATTGGGTGATGCTGCGGCGATGCCTGTGCGGGGCATGTTGAAGCATTACATGGATGAGTTTGCGTATCACGTTGAGCACAAGCGTTGCATTGTGCCGGCATACGTTTAAGCATTCGAAGAGATCGACAGGAAAATAAGATGGTTGAAATCGAAATTGATGGCAAAGCAGTAGAAATCCAACAGGGTTCTATGGTGATGGATGCGGCTAAGAAAATTGGCACGCACATCCCTCATTTTTGTTATCACAAGAAGTTATCGATTGCGGCTAACTGTCGCATGTGTTTGGTTGAAGTTGAAAAAGCTCCTAAACCATTGCCTGCTTGTGCAACACCAGTAACGCCTGGCATGAAAGTGTTCACGCATTCAGAAAAAGCCGTGCAAGCGCAAAAATCAGTGATGGAATTTTTGTTGATCAACCATCCTTTGGATTGCCCAATTTGCGATCAAGGTGGTGAGTGTCAATTACAAGATTTAGCAGTTGGTTACGGTAAAACTTCTTCACGTTACGATGAAGAAAAGCGTGTGGTCTTCCACAAGAATGTGGGTCCATTGATTTCAATGGAAGAGATGAGCCGTTGCATTCACTGCACACGTTGTGTTCGTTTTGGTCAAGAAATTGCTGGCGTCATGGAATTGGGCATGCTCAATCGTGGCGAGCATTCAGAAATCACTTCATTCGTTGGTAAGACTGTTGACTCAGAACTATCTGGCAACATGATCGATTTATGCCCAGTGGGTGCTTTGACCAGCAAGCCATTCCGCTACTCAGCACGTACTTGGGAGTTAGGCCGTAAGCGTTCTGTGAGCCCACATGATTCTTTGGGTTCTAACGTGGTGATGCAAACCAAAGCCAATCAAGTATTGCGCACAGTGCCTTTAGAAAACGAAGCCATCAATGAATGCTGGATCAGTGATAAAGATCGCTTTGCTTATGAAGGCTTGAACAGCAAAGACCGTTTGAAAAATCCAATGGTCAAGCAAGACAATCAATGGATTGAAACAGACTGGGAGTCTGCTTTAGATTACGTGGCGCGTTCATTGTCATCGATCAAAGAAGATCATGGCTCAGATGCCATCGCTGCTTTGGCTCACCCAATCTCAAGTGTTGAGGAGTTGTACCTTCTTAAAACACTCATGACTGGTTTAGGTTCAGACAATACTGAAACACGCTTGCGTGCTCAAGACGTGAGTGGTGCCGCTAAAGCACCATGGTTGGGTATGAAGATTGCTGAAGTCGCTCAATTACAAAGAGCTTTCTTCATCGGCAGTTTCTTACGCAAAGATCAACCGCTATTGGCGGCTAGAGTTCGTGCCGCTGCTAAGCGTGGTTTGAAAGTGACTCGTTTGGGCGCAAGCACCGAAGACTGGTTGATGCCAGTGGCTGCCAGCGCTCAAGTTTCACCAGCGAATTGGCCAGCTGAATTAGCAGGCGTTGCTGCAGCAGTGGCACAAGCAAAGGGCGTGAGTGCCCCAAGCAATGCAGCCATCAGCGCTCAAGCAAAAGCCATTGCTGATAGCTTGTTAAGCGGTGAACGCAAAGCCGTGTTCTTGGGTGCAGCTGCGATGGCTCACCCACAGTTCGCACAATTACATGCATACGCACAGTTCATTGCAAACCAAACGGAAGCAACTTTGGGATTCTTGCCTGAAGGTGGTAACGCGGTTGGTGCGCACATTGTTAAAGCGGTGTCTGCAGCAGGTATCAATGGCTTGATGGCTAAAAACCTCAAAGCAGTGTTGCTCATGAACATTGAGCCAGGCGCAGACTTGATTGATCCGCAGTTGGCGAAGCAGACTCTTGCTAAAGCCGGAACCGTGATTGCGATGACTGCATTTGACAGCGCTGAACTTCGTGAAGTTGCAGACGTTCTATTACCGATCACACCATACACAGAAACTTCTGGCAGCTTCATCAATTTAGAGGGCAGCTTGCAATCTGTTCAAGCAGTTGTTAAGCCTTTGGGCTCAGCTCGTCCTGCCTGGAAAGTGCTTCGTGTTCTTGGTAATTTGATGAACATCGATGGTTTCTATTTCAACAGTTCAGATGAGGTTTTGGACGAAGCTGTTCCTAAGAATTTCGCTGAGCAATTAAATAACAGCACATCGACTGCACCAGCAGTCACCAGCACATTCACGCCAGCGATTGAGCGTTTGGCAGATGTGACGATTCATTCAAGTGATGCAATTGTGCGTCGTGCTCCTGCATTGCAGTTGACGCAAGATGCTAAGAAGGCCATGAAGTTGGGTGTACCAACAGATTTGATGATGCAGTTGCAGCTAAAAGAAGGTGATGTTGTGCGTGTTACTCAAGCTGGAGCTTCTGTGAACATGCCAGTCACTGAAGAGCGTGCCTTGACCAGTGGCGTTGTCAGACTTTCTGCAGGCACATCATTCAGTGCTCAATTGGGTGGAATGTTTGGTCAATTATCTGTGGAGCGTGTATGACCGACTTTATTCAAACAATCAATACCCACGGTTTAGCACTCTTCGGTGAGATGGCTTGGCCCATCGTTTGGACCTTGATCAAAATTGTGACCATTGTTTTACCGATGTTTGGTTGCGTGGCTTATTTGACTCTTTGGGAGCGCAAGTTAATTGGTTGGATGCACGTTCGTTTAGGTCCTAACCGTGTTGGTCCTTTGGGCTTGTTGCAGCCAATCGCTGATGCGCTCAAGTTATTGCTCAAAGAAGTCATCATTCCAAGCAAGGCAAGCAAAGTTTTATACATCGTGGCTCCAGTGATGGTGATTGCTCCTGCGTTTGCTGCATGGGCTGTGGTGCCATTCCAAGCAGACATGGTTCTAGCGAATGTGAACGCTGGTTTGTTGTATGTCATGGCGATCACATCTGTGGGTGTTTATGGCGTGATCTTGGCGGGTTGGGCATCCAACTCTAAATATGCTTTCTTGGGCGCAATGCGTGCCTCAGCGCAAATGGTGTCATATGAAATTGCGATGGGCTTTGCGCTTGCAGCTGTTTTAGTGATTTCTGGTACTTTGAATTTGAGCGACATCGTGAAGTCTCAGCAAACGGGTTACTTCGCCAGCATCGGTTTGAATTTCTTGTCTTGGAACTGGTTACCGCTATTGCCGATGTTCTTGATTTATTTCATCTCAGGCGTTGCTGAATTGAACCGTCATCCATTTGACGTGGTCGAAGGCGAATCTGAGATTGTGGCTGGTCACATGATTGAATACTCAGGCATGGCCTTTGCGATGTTCTTCTTGGCTGAATATGCCAATATGATTTTGATCGCTGCTTTGACCTCCATCATGTTCTTTGGTGGTTGGGCGCCTATCGTTGACTTGCCAATTTTGCGCGACATTCCAGGCATCTTCTGGTTGGTTGCCAAAACATTCTTCTTCTTGTCTTGTTTTATTTGGTTGCGTGCGTCCTTCCCACGTTACCGCTATGACCAAATCATGCGTTTGGGTTGGAAAATCTTCATTCCGCTCACCCTGATCTGGTTGTTGGTGGTAGGTGTTTGGATCCAAACACCTTGGAATATCTGGAATTAAGTCATGACAACAACTACACATTCCGTTCCCTTCTCGTTGCGCGACTTTTTGTCGAGCTTCTTGCTGCTCGAGCTGTTCAAAGGCATGGCCCTCACAGGCAAGTACATGTTTTCGCGCAGCATCACCATTCAGTTTCCGGAAGAGAAGACACCTTTGTCTCCACGCTTTCGTGGCCTGCATGCTTTGCGTCGTTATGAAAACGGCGAAGAGCGTTGCATTGCTTGCAAAC
>CALKUJ010000186.1 GCA_937996825.1 uncultured Polynucleobacter sp.
CCTTTTTAAAT
Source organism: uncultured Polynucleobacter sp. (assembly GCA_937996825.1). Taxonomy (GTDB): domain Bacteria; phylum Pseudomonadota; class Gammaproteobacteria; order Burkholderiales; family Burkholderiaceae; genus Polynucleobacter. Next base: position 12 of record CALKUJ010000186.1, read on the forward strand.
TTATGACTCCTGAACAGCTCAAGCTGGTGCTTGAAACTGCACTCTTATGTGCAGATGAACCCATGACAATGAACGATTTGCGTCGTTTGTTCTTAGAAGAACTCTCTGCAGAGGAGTTGAATCAGGCGCTTGCTCAGATTCAGGCAGATTGGGCTGACAAGGGTATGGAGCTTTTAGAGCTTGCAACTGGCTGGCGCTTTCAAAGTCGTCTATCCATGCGCGAGTATTTGGATCGCTTGACGCCTGAGAAACCGCCGAAGTACTCAAGGGCTGTGATGGAAACTTTAGCGATCATCGCTTATCGTCAACCTGTGACAAGGGGCGAGATTGAAGAGATCCGTGGCGTCACAGTGAGCTCGAACGTGGTGAAGCAGTTGGAAGATCGCGGATGGATCGAAGTAGTCGGTCATAAAGATACTGTTGGACGTCCTGGCCTATACGCCACAACGCGCCAATTTTTAAATGATTTAAGTTTGACCACTTTGCAAGAATTGCCCATGCTCGATGACGCATCAGCTCAAGCTGAATCTGTGGCCCAGCGAGTGATGGAGTTTGAAGGTGAGCCAGTAACTTTTTCTGATGGTGCTTCAGATGTGACTGATGTCGCTGACAACTCAAGCGATCAAGTATCGACATCATCCTCAGCGAGCGATGCTGAAATTGATGGTGACAATGCTGATACAAAATCCAATAACGAAAAAAGCTAATGACTAGTCCTGAATTTGAATCTGAACAGCCTGCCAAGATAGATGGGCAAGAGGCTGGTGACAATATCGAGACTCGTCCTAAAAGAACCGGTCGTGGCCCATTTAATAAAGGTCGAGTCAGGCGTCCACGTGACGAAAATACACCTGTTGGCGATCAGCCGGCAGGAGAAAATCAAGTGATTGAAGCTGGAGCCGATGAGCAAGTGTTAGCAGAAGGCGATCAGGCAACAAGACCTCCTCGTGGGCAGCGTCCACCAAGAGGTGATCGTGGCGACAAATTTGCCAGAGGTCATAGAAACAAAGGAAATAACGGCGACAGAGGAAATCATCAGCCGCGCCACCAAGAGCCAAAAGTAAGTCCTGTTAGCGAAGAAAGCCAAGCTCTGTTTGCATCTGTTGTTTCTGGAGAGTTTGATGCGACCTTGGATACCCCAGAAGTTGAAACTGAAGTGACCCATGACATGGTCGCTCAGACATTGGCTGAGTTAGAGGCTGAGCCACATTCATCTGAATCAGAAACAAAAGAAGCGCACGCAGAAGAAGAAGCGATGCCAGGTTTGCAGTTCTCTAGTGTCGATGAACTCCCCTTAAGTTTGCGTGATGAAGTCTGGTCTGACCTTGATGATGTTGATGAAGAAGGGTTTGACGAAGACACCGTCAAGTTGCACAAAGTTCTAGCGGATGCTGGAATGGGTTCACGTCGTGACATGGAAGACTTGATCATTCAAGGTCGAGTTTCTGTCAATGGTATGCCTGCCCACATTGGTCAACGCGTTGGACCAACCGATCAAGTCAGAATCAATGGCAAGATGGTTCATCGCAAGATTCAAACGAAGCCACCGCGCGTGATTCTTTATCACAAGCCAGCAGGCGAAATTGTTAGTCAGTCTGATCCTGAAGGTCGTCCAACCGTGTTTGACCGCTTGCCTAAAGCCAAGCAAGGTCGTTGGATTGCAGTCGGTCGATTGGACTTTAATACTGAAGGCTTGTTGTTATTCACCACATCTGGTGAGTTAGCCAATCGCTTGATGCACCCACGCTATGGGGTTGAACGTGAGTATGCGGCTCGCATTTTGGGTGATTTAGAGCCAGAGCAAGAAAAACTCTTGAAAACTGGTATCAATTTAGATGACGGTGTTGCTAAATTCTTGCGCTTGGTCAGTGGTGGCGGTGAGGGAGCAAATCGTTGGTATCACGTGGCTTTGACAGAAGGTCGTAACCGTGAAGTGCGTCGAATGTTTGAAGCGGTCGGACACATTGTGTCTCGCTTGATTCGTACACGTTATGGCTTATTTGTTTTGCCACCAAGATTGCGTCGTGGTCGTTGGGAAGAAGTCCCATCCGATCAAATTGTGCAGCTCATGAAAATGGCCGGTTTGAAAGTTCCTCAGGGCATGGGTGAAAAATCACGTCGTGATCCTCGTGAGGGTGGTAACCGAGCTCAGCGTGAACACAGTGGCGGTCAACCCGATCCAATGCAAACTTCAGTGTCTTATTGGGGCTCTAAAGATGCACTAAGACAAGCATCCAACACCAATCGCTTTGCTCAAGGTCATGCGGATGATCGTGGTGGCAGATACAAGGGCAGTAATGGTGGTGGCAGAGGAAAGCCTGGTCAAGGTGGTAAATCTGGGCATGGAAAACCTGGTCAAGGTGGTCGCTCAGGAGGTTTTGGGCAACGCCGTGACGAAGACAGTCAGGCTGGTGTGCACCATGGCAGTGCATTTGGCGGTGGCGCAGACAAGCCTCGCTCGGGTCAAAAATTCGGTAAAAAAGGGCCTGGTCAGGGTGGTTCTCGCTCTGGACAGGGTCAAAATCGGTCTCCAGGAGGCAAATCTGGGGGTAAATTTGGTAAGAAATTCTCAAAACCCAGTTAAATTCTAGGTAAAACCGAGGGATATCCCTTGGCAGGACTGGCAAGTTCTTATATAATTCAACTGTTTAGTAGTTCCGGCTAAAGTTGCGTTCAACGTAGGTCGGGCATGTTCTTTTTGTTTAGGAATATGGGCTATATGCCCATTTTTTTTTGGTGAAAGAAAACGTAATAGTCGATGGCGAACGAACAAGTTTTGATTGCTGATGCTCTGAAGAGCCTGGGTTACCTACTCGTTGATATTGAACGAGAAGGCCGGGGTTTGTTGCGCGTCACAATTGAAAACGTTGATCTTGAGCGCCCGATTGACATTACCGATTGTGAAAAAGTGAGTCGTCATCTGAATTACAGCTTGCCTGTAGATAACGTTAACTATGAGCGATTAGAAGTTTCTTCACCAGGCTTGGATCGACCTGTAAAAACCGTTGCTGACCATATCCGATTCATGGGTTTGGAGGCAAACGTTAAGTTGCGCGTCGCACATGCTGGCAGAAAGAATTATGTAGGTGTTTTGCAGGGCTTGATCAGTGGTGACGCTGATTCTGTTGATGCCAAGTTGGGTCTGTTAATTAAAAACACAGATGGTAGCGAGGCAATGTTTGAATTTACCCTGGCCGAGGTTGAAAAAACTCGGTTGGTTCCCGTAGTTGATTTCAAAGGAAGAAAATCATGAGTCGTGAAGTCCTCATGCTAGCTGATGCATTAGCACGTGAAAAGAACGTTGATAAAGATATCGTATTCGAAGCGCTTGAGATGGCATTGGCCTCTGCGAGCAAAAAACGCTACGAAGAAGATGTTGATATGCGCGTATCAATTGATCGCAATACTGGCGAGTATGAAACATATCGCCGTTGGTTGGTTGTGCCTGACGAGGCTGGTTTGCAAGAGCCAGATAAAGAAATTCTTTCTTTCGAAGCCAAAGAGCAAATTGCTGATATTGAAATCGGCGATTACATTGAAGAGCAGGTTGAATCTGTAGCTTTTGGTCGTATTGGTGCACAAACAGCCAAGCAAGTAATTTTGCAACGCATTCGCGATGCTGAGCGTGAGCAGATTTTGAATGACTACCTAGAGCGTGGCGAAAACGTCATGACCGGTACAGTTAAGCGTGCTG
>CALKUJ010000187.1 GCA_937996825.1 uncultured Polynucleobacter sp.
TACTCGATCTCGGAATAACAAAAACTCAGCTTGTGTGGTGTTGGTTAGTTTTAATGAGTAGTTGCTATCAGTGGTTAGTAATTTATAGCCATTTTGAAGGTTATATCCAACATTTAAGTTGTACCCCAATCCTGTGCGTGTATCTACCGCTTTAGTCACTAAGCCATATTGTTGGGCTGATGAATCCCAATTATTTTGTCGGAATTGATTGTGCTGAATCTGTATGCCTGTGTAATTGTCAGGATTTTTATAGATTCCATATGCGCTAGCTTTATATTTGTTAGTAACAAATCCCTCGCTATCAGAGGAAACGTAATACTCTGGAATAGAGGCGGCATATTTGGCGCCTGTGGCCTCTTCAGCAAGAGCGCCAGTTGTATAGCTCAGTGCCAACAGGGCGTATAAAAGTTTACTCATTTCGTGCCCCAGTGCTTTCTAAGATTAAAGACTTCGCTGATATAGCCCCAGACGCAAGCTGGTTGCAAAATAATTCCATATGCGAGGACATAAAAGAAAAAGCCGAAGTAATTCTTTCGTACCTCTAGGTGCTCATGTTTGAACATTGCTCTGCCTTTGTTGTACATCACAATGTTAAGTAAAAATGCCATAGGTATTAAGGCAACAGTCATGGGGCCAACAATCCAAAAGTGGCCAAACATGGCTAGCACCAAGCCAGGAATAAAGCCCAAGCTGTAGGCCAAGTCCATGAATGGAAACAGGGTGTTCCACCAAATGTAGAACACAGGCATGCGGCGTTGCATTAAAAGGCCTGGCGTCATCTTGAATGCTTCAATCAAACCGCGTGACCAACGCTGGCGTTGGCGAATGAATTGCGTCAAGTTATCGGGGCAGCGGGTGAGGGCGATGGCGTTTTCAGCATGACCTACGCGGTGACCTGCCTGCAGAATTTTCCAAGTGAGCACGATGTCTTCGCCTACGGTTTCTGGCCAGCCACCGACTTCCACCAATGTTTCTCGGTCGTACAACGAAAAGGCGCCTTGCGCCACAAGCGTGCCTTGAAACAAAGACTGAATCCGCTTGATGGCAGCGATGCCTAAGAAGTAGTCCCACTCTTGTGCTTTGGTGAGCCAGTTTTGTCGTGAGTTGCGAATCAAAATCGCACCAGCGACTGCGCGCGTGTTTGCTGGGTCAGCCAAGCGGCGGCCGACTAAGTTTTGAATGCCGTCTTTCCAAATCCAGCAATCAGCATCGACGGTGATGACGAACGGGCTGGTGCACTGAGCCAAGCCTTGGTTGAGTGCATTTGCTTTGCCTGCATTTTTTTGCAGATCCAACAACTTGAGGTTGGGGTACTCTGGCAGAAGTGCGCGAACGATGTTAGCCGTGTTGTCAGCCGAACCATCATTGATGACGGTGACGTGTAGCTCGCCAGGGTAGGTTTGGCGCATCAGGCTGCGAACGGTGTCTTCGATCGATTCCGCTTCGTTGTAGGCTGCGACCAGCACGGTGACGCTGGGGTAGTGTTCAAACAATGGCACGCGGGGACGTTTGTCTAATGCCAAAGCCACCATGATGAAGGCATTCATGAAGCCGGGGATGATGGCAATGAAGCCAATCAAAAATGCAGCGATGAATGGTGTGGTGTGCTCGCTGAGTTGTTCATACCAAGGGATAGAGAGCCAGATGGAGAGCAGCATCCACGCGGTAGAAATGGTAACGGTGATGATGAATTTCCAACGAATCGTGATGTAAGGCATTTAGGTTGTGTGTGCGATTGGCAATGAGAGCCAATGCGCAATGGGTTGTGGGTAAGAAAAGAAAAAACCTTGAACAAAGTGACAATTAAGTGTTTGCAGTGTTTGGCATTGTTCGATGGTTTCAACGCCTTCAGCAATCAAATCAATGTCGAATTCATTCGCAAAAGTTATAGCGGCTTTGATGATGGAGTAGACCATCGGGTGATCGATTTGTTGTGCAAATTGTTTGTCTAGTTTGATCACATCAAAGGGCAAGGTATGCAAACGGCTAAGGCTAGATTGGCCAGAGCCAAAATCATCCATAACGATACGGACACCACGTTCGCGCAGATCATGTAAACCCTGGATCACAGTATCAGTAATTAGTTGGAAGTAGGTTTCTGTGATTTCAAAATCTAAACACCTTATGCTGGATTTCGGAAGA
>CALKUJ010000188.1 GCA_937996825.1 uncultured Polynucleobacter sp.
TGATGGGTTTGTTGGCTTTGCCATCTATGTTGAAGGCTGGTTATAGCGTCAAGCTCTCAGCTGGCGCGATCACAGCAGGCGGTTGCTTAGGTATTTTGATTCCGCCATCAGTCATGTTGATTGTGTATGGTGCCACTGCTGGTGTATCAGTTGTTAAGTTGTACGCCGGTGCTTTCTTCCCAGGCATCATGTTGGCAACTTTGTACATCGGTTATGTGATCATCGTCGCTAAAATCAAGCCTGAGCTTGCTCCACCAATGGCTGACGTTGATCGCTTAGTTCCTTTAACGCCTCCATCAGAAATTTTGGCTAAATACAGCCAGCGCGCCCTACCTGGATTGTTAGCAGTGATGAAGGGTCGTGCTGCCAGCAACATGAGCATGAAAGAGTTGTTCAAACAATTCATGATCATCATTGGCCCATTGGTCTTCTTTGCAGTTGTCATGACAGCCATGTATGGGGTTGCGACCAAACCTGTTGAAGTCTCTGTAATGACTGAGATGGTCAGTGATGGCGGCATGATGACATTGGAGTCTGCGGAAGACTCACCACAACCTCAAGCAGATGGCGTGGCTTTGCCTCCTGGTGCTGAGGAAGATGCTAAAGAAGAGGGTAAACCTGCGGCTGCTAACATGGCTTCAACGGGTGTATCAGAGATTCCTACAGGTGATGGTGCTGCAGCAGAGCGCGCCCCTGTACCTCTTTGGTACTGGATCACCCTTGGTATTGGTTTATTGATTGGTGCGATCTTCTACTACACCTTAACAGTCAAGCGCTTAGAGATTTTCAAAATGCTTTTGGGCTCATTCTTCCCATTAGCAGCGTTGATCTTGGTGGTGCTGGGCGCGATTGTGTTTGGTTTGGCAACACCAACTGAAGCTGCTGCTTTAGGCTCTTTTGGTGGCTTTGCATTGGCTTGGGCCTACAAGCAACTCAATATGGAAGTTGTTAAGGAATCTGTCTTCTTGACAGCCAAAACCAGTGCCATGGTCTGCTGGTTGTTCGTTGGTTCCTCTATCTTCTCAGCAGCGTTTGCTTTGCTGGGTGGTCAAGAATTGATCGAGAAGTGGGTGTTGGGTCTTGGTTTGAGCAAGATTGAGTTCTTGATTCTTTCTCAGGTCATCATCTTCTTATTGGGTTGGCCACTAGAGTGGACTGAGATCATTGTGATCTTTATGCCAATCTTTATTCCTCTATTGGTTCACTTCCAAGTAGATCCATTGTTCTTTGGTTTGTTGGTGGCATTGAACCTTCAGACAGCCTTCTTGTCACCACCTGTGGCGATGGCAGCCTTCTATCTGAAGGGTGTTGCCCCACCGCATGTGACCCTCAACCAAATCTTCGCAGGTATGATGCCGTTCATGGCGATCCAAGTTCTTGCATTGATCTTGTTGTACATGTTCCCAGCGATTGGTATGTGGTTGCCAAGCGTGCTTTACAGCTAAAAAGCTGGATACCCGGTTAACAAACCCCGCTTTTTGCGGGGTTTGTTTTTAATGTATGTAAAATACCGACTTCATTAAAAGATAATGAAGCAAAAGTATTTAATCAGAAGCATCCAGTTGTCGATTGAATCAACTGTTAACTTCAGATGAAACGCAGTAAGTTTGCCCGAGTGACGAAATAGGTAGACGTAAGGGATTTAAAATCCCTCGGCTTAAACAGCCGTGCCGGTTCGATTCCGGCCTCGGGCACCACTCATTGAATCACGATTCAAGTGACTCAAGAAAAACAAAAAGCCCCTGATAGATGAACTATCAGGGGCTTTGTCTTTGTTGCAGCTAGCAGTTAAAGCGAATTCTTTATGCTGCTAATTTGAATCATTACTTCTTTGCTGGTTCAGTTGCTGGTGCTGCAGGAGCTGCTGGTGCGCCTGGAGCGGCTGCTGGCTTTTTATCTTCAACGTGAACTGCCTCAGCACCATGCTTTTCGCCACCCATATCGATGTCGCCATCACCAGTTACCAGCAAATAACCTGTAGCGGCTACCAAAACTAAAACCATGATTGCGATTGCGCGATTACTCATCTTCTTACTCCCTTATTGAACATTCATTATTAATAAAAATTATTCGATGCCTCTGTAGTTGGCATAAATATTTGAAATAGCAGAAAAGCCTAAGCAAACTAATCCACAAGCTAAAACATATTCGACGCTTAAATTGAGTGCGCTATTCAGTGCTGGCACCATGACTACTAAAGCCATTGCTCCAACAAGGCCTACAAGAACGTAGAGGTATTGCGTGACAAAAAGTCCTAAGGTAATGGCCACAATCACCAGGATTAAGTTTGTTGCTAAATCGTCAATCAAGCGAAATACATCTTGTAGTTCTTGATTGTCACCGGCTCGGGCAACGATGAACATCATCACGATGCTTGATAAAACAAGCAGGTTAGGAAGAATCTTTTTAATTAAAGTCATGCTTCCCCACCGAATAAAAAAAGTAATTGGAAACAAACAAACAGCAAAAATCCTGTTGTTAAAGAAACCGCTGCTAATTTTTTTAAATAAGTCGGAAGGTTGTCATTGCTATCGACTTGGGCTGTTTTAAGAAAAATCTGATCAAAGCGTTTCCATACGATTACTCCAGCCGCGACAGGAAGAAGTATTGCAAAAATTCCAAAGAGAATAATCATGATCCGCGCTTTATGTGTTTGATTAGCGTTGGATTTTACCCTGAAGCGCTTACGCCAAAATTATTGTTTTTTACATTACAGGACGCTTACAACACTTTGGCTAAATTTGCTTGAATCATTATTTCCGAGAAGAAAAAATGGTTATTTTGTAAGTGTTTTCCCTGATTAATTCAATTTTGTAAGAAAAGTCCATGTATTGGAAAAACATAATCGCGCCTGCAGTTGTAATTTAATAACTTTAATTATCTTATAAGGGAATCATCATGGCACAAACTAAAGCCGCACCGATGACGGCTGAAGAGCGCAAGGTTATCTTTGCATCTTCACTCGGCACGGTATTCGAATGGTATGACTTTTATCTTTATGGCTCATTAGCGGCCATTATTGCTAAGCAGTTCTTCTCTGGTCTAGATGCCGGTTCTGCTTTCATTTTCGCTTTATTAGCGTTCGCAGCTGGTTTCATCGTGCGTCCATTCGGCGCTTTGGTGTTTGGTCGTTTAGGCGACTTGATTGGTCGTAAGTACACATTCCTAGTAACAATCTTGTTAATGGGTGGTGCAACTTTCATCGTAGGTATTTTGCCTACTTATGAAACTATCGGCGTTGCTGCTCCAGTGATCCTAATTATCTTGCGTATGTTGCAAGGTTTGGCACTTGGTGGTGAGTACGGTGGTGCTGCAACTTACGTTGCTGAGCACGCTCCTAACGGTCGCCGTGGTGCTTACACAGCATGGATTCAGACAACAGCTACTTTAGGTCTATTCCTATCATTGCTAGTGATTTTGTTCACACGTGAATTCACAGGTCCAAACTTTGAAGTTTGGGGCTGGCGTATTCCGTTCCTTCTATCAATCTTGTTGTTGGCTGTTTCTGTTTACATTCGTTTGTCTATGAACGAATCTCCAGCTTTCAAGAAGATGAAAGAAGAGAACAAGCTTTCTAAAGCACCTTTGAAAGAGTCATTTGGTGAGTGGAAAAACTTAAAGATCGTTATCTTGGCTCTATTTGGTCTAGTAGCTGGTCAAGCGGTTGTTTGGTACACAGGTCAGTTCTACGCTTTGTTCTATTTGACACAAGTGTTGAAAGTAGATCCTAAGACAGCTAACTTGATGATTGCTGCATCATTGGTGATCGGTACACCATTCTTCATCGTTTTTGGCGCACTATCAGACAAAATCGGTAGAAAGATGATCATCATGGCTGGTTTGTTATTGGCCATCATCACTTACATTCCAAATACACCAGTGTCAATCTTCAATGCAATGACACACTTTGCTAACCCAGCTTTGGAAAAGGCAATGAAAAACGCTCCAGCAACTATCACAGTTGATGAATCAGAGTGTTCTTTCCAGTTCAATCCAACAGGTACAGCTAAGTTCACAAGCTCATGCGATATCGCTAAGCAAGTGATGGCTTCTAACTCAGCCAGCTATTCAACAATTCCTGGTCCAGCAGGTACTGTGGCAACTGTGAAAATCGGTGAAACAGTGATTGAAGGTTACTCATCAAAAGGTCTTCCAGCTGACGAAGCTAAAGCCAAAGATGCAGCCTTTAAGAAAGCTGTTCGTGATGCTTTGAATGCAGCCGGTTATCCAGCTAAAGCAAATCCTGCAGAAGTTAATATTCCTGCAGTTCTAGCATTGTTGGTTGTGTTGGTGATTTATGTAACGATGGTTTACGGTCCTATCGCAGCGATGCTCGTTGAGATGTTCCCAACACGTATTCGTTACACATCAATGTCATTGCCATACCATATCGGTAACGGTTGGTTCGGTGGCTTGATGCCAACAATCGCGTTCGCCTTGGTTGCTCAAAACGGTAATATTTATTACGGTTTGTGGTACCCAATCGCGATTGCAGCAATGACTTTTGTGATCGGTATGTTGTTTGTCCGTGAAACAAAAGACGTTGATATCTACGCGAACGACTAATCAAACATTAGTTATTCATTAAAAACCCAGCTCCTAGAGCTGGGTTTTTTTATGGCTATTTGATTCTGATGAATTCAAGGCTGTGCACTCAGAAAGCTTTCCTTCTAAAATCTTAATTACTGCAAATTGAGCGTTTTTTCTTTTGAGACCTGAATTTGTAAATTTTGATTTTTCCTTCATTTCTGGTGCTTCTGATGACAACTGATAAAAAGAGCTGGGCTTCTCGAGGAATTGGCAGTAAAGCAAAACAAAGATTGGCTATTTTTGCTTGCTTGAGCCTTTTGGCCACTGTGTCATGGTGGCAAAGCGTTCAAGCGCAACCTCAGCCTGCTGAAATCCTGGCCATTTATTTCACGCCTCCTGCTGGAGGTGCCTCTGGATTGATCAAGCAAATCGACGGAGCTAAAAAATCAATCAAGGTGATGGCTTATGGCTTCACGGCCACCAACCTTGCAGAAGCGCTTGTGAGGGCGAAACGCAGAGGCATTGATGTTGGACTCATCCAAGATGAAAAAAGCGCTCAAAACAACCGTGAGATCCTACCGATTCTATTGGCAGCTGGTATTGAGGTGCGCAGTGATGGCAAACATGCCATACAACACAATAAAGTGATGTTGATTGACGATGACATCGTGATCACCGGCAGTTATAACTTCACCAATTCAGCTGAAAAGCGCAATGCTGAGAACATCATGATTGTGCGTTCGGCTTATGCTGCCAAAAGATATGCAGATAACTGGAAGACGCATTGGGATCATTCAGAAAAAGTCAGCGATCTACCATCAGCCAAAGAAAAACGTTAAGTTGACTTGATCATGAAGATGCGTAAAAAATCAGATTTACCCACCAAGATTTGTTTAACTTGTGGCTTTCCGTTTACGTGGCGCAAAAAGTGGGAAAAGGTTTGGGAAGAAGTGAAGTATTGCTCAGATCGCTGTCGAGCAAAGAAGTGATTCTATTAATACAATCATCGTCATGAAGAAGCTCACCATAGACCCGGCAGATGTATCACGCATCATTGAGATGGCCTGGGAAGACCGCACGCCATTTGATGCCATCATGCAAAGCTATGGTTTGAATGAGTCTCGCGTGATCGATTTGATGCGTCAAGAGATGAAGCCCAGTTCATTTAGGATGTGGCGCAAACGTGTGACCGGACGCGGTACCAAGCATGCGGCTTTGCGAAGTGGGGAAGTCAAGCGCGCTTATTGCCCAACGCAATACAAACCTAAATAAAGATGCCAGCAAAGGCTGGAATCATCATTCAAGCCCAAACTTAATTTGGCTCTGTCACAAAACCTATTTTTGTTAATCCTGAACGCTTGGCTGTCGATAAAACCTGTGCCACTGATTCATAGCGAGCATTTTTATCAGCCTTAAGTTGAACTTCTGGTTGAGGTGACTTTTTCGCGGCTGTTTGAGCGTAAATCGATAGGGTATTTAAATCGATAGGAGAACTGTTCCAATACACTTGACCGTTGGCAGCAATGCTCAGATTGATGGATTCAGGTTTAACTTCATTGCGTTGACTGCTGGCTTGCGGCAAGTCTACTTTGACCGCATGCTGCATCACTGGAATGGTGATCATGAAAACAATCAGCAATACCAACATCACGTCCACCAAAGGTGTGACGTTGAGTTCTGCCATCAAGCCGTCATCTGATCCACTTTTTGTTTGCATGGCGATTTCTTTTACTTATTTGATTGATGAATCTCACGAGAAGCCAAGCGCAAGAAGTCTTCGGTGAAACCATCAAGTTCTGTGACCCAGATTTTCATTTTGCGCAGGAAGAAGTTATAGAACAAGACAGCTGGCAAAGCCGCTGCAATACCAACAGCTGTAGCAATCAAAGCTTCACCAATTGGACCGGCTACTACATCAATACTTGCCTGACCACTGGCGCTGATACTTTGCATAGCAGCCATAATGCCCCAGACTGTTCCAAATAAGCCAATGAATGGCGCAGTTGAACCAATAGAGGCTAATTCAGCCATGCCTTTTTCATGACGACGCAAGATTTTTTGAATTTCTTGTCTCATCGGGCGCTCAAGCACCTCATGAATTTCCCCAGCGAACTTAAGACTGCCTGGATTTTTCTGATATTCAGCAAATTGCTCAAAACCAGCCATGGCAAGACCAGCCACATCCCCTTTTGCATCCTTCGCGATGGCCTGCCCTTTCTCCCAACTATTGGCGTTCCAAAAAGTTTGATTGAATGCTTGCGTTTCTGAGGCAACTTTTTTCAAGAGTTTAACTTTTAAAATAGCAATCGACCAGGTAGCGATGGACAAGGCAATCAAAATGACTAAAACCAAATGAACGATGAAGGAATCCATGGTGCTCTTTCTTTATTGATTAATGGTTATATTAAATAACTTATAAATACTTTAACGATTTTTAAGACTAAATGTAATAGGTATTCTCACAGCTTGAGTGATGATCACACCATCTTTTCTAGCGGGCGTGAACTTCCACTGCCTAACAGTTGTTAAGGCAGATTGATCTAACATTTCGTTACCACTGCTTTCCAAAATTCTGACTTGTCCAGCTCGACCATCAGGCTGAACCTCAGCTATAAGAACTACCTTACCCTCAATTCTGGCTCTAAAGGCCAATGGCGGATATGGTGGCTTGGGATTTTGTAGATATGCTGCTTTGTAGTCTGCATCTGCTGTTGGGGCAGAAGCAACGCCACCAGAGCTCGGTGCCGCCGGTTGAGCACTTGATTGCGGAGCTTGGGCAGGTACTGGTATAGCCGGCGCATCTTTGTCTTTTGAAGGCGGCGGTGTCTTTTCCTTTGGGGCTTCTTTTTGAACAGGTGCAGGTGTCGGTCTAGTTTGATTGACTGGACCACTCGATGCTGGTGGTGCAGCCCCTATTTCAATGGTGATATCAGGACGTTTGGTGAACTTGAAATCGGGTAGGCCAAATTTAAAAATTGCAAATAAGAGCGCATGAATTGCAAAAACAAAAAAAAGTACCTTTTTGACCTGTTCATTTCGTAAAGAAAAGGTCAAAGCGGAATCATCTCTTCGGAAGTCAAAATTGCTAAAGGTGAAATTTGAATGCATCTTAAGCTATTGAATTAAATTTGAATTTTGCACCTTGGATCCAAGGGCTGATCAACTTGAGGTCTGGCACAATCAATAGACTCCTCTTCGAGTTCATCAATAGTTACCTCACCCACTACTAAATTTTCTTCTTTTGTTAATTCAGCTTGAGCCCTAAGCTTTCTCAAAAGTGGTCTATTTGAGAAAAAGCTATCGCTTTGTGAATTAAAGAATCCTAAGGATTGATTTTGCGTGTATTCGCTAAATGATGAACCCACCAAACTATTATTCAAGTTTGTTAATCCATTGATCACCAACTGGTCTCTACCATTATTTGAGTTAATAAGATTAATTCCGGTGTTATCAGACTTCATAGGTAAATTAAAGATAACTGATGCAGACCGATCAACAACTGAAAACACAAGCTCACCGCCAAGAGTTTTCGCTCCAGCATTCATTTGCTCTGCGCGGAACACTTGATCTGAATATGTGGTTACATTACCAATTAAATTAATCTTACCTACGTAGATATCGAGGTTAGGC
>CALKUJ010000189.1 GCA_937996825.1 uncultured Polynucleobacter sp.
ACACTCTTTCCCTACACGACGCTCTTCCGATCTCATCAAGGTAACCACAGCTCCCACAATACCGGTGGCTGTCGCGAAAATCGCACAGGTGACCAAAGTTGCAACAGCTAGGGCACCTGGAACTCTCGCCAAGGCCAAATGCAAGCTCTTGAACAACTTTTCAATCAAGTTAGCACGCTCGACCAAATAGCCCATGAACACAAACAATGGGATTGAGATCAAGACATCATTGGTCATCACAGAGAAAGCTCTTTGCACCATCAGCGCAAGAGTTCTGTCCACTGCTTGAGCAGTTCCTTCACCCTGGCTTAAGAAAGCAAGCAAGGCAAAAATCATACCCATACCCATGAGGGTAAAGGCTGTTGGGAAACCCAACATGATGGCAACGACCACCAAACTGAGCATCAATAAACCCAAATGACCATTGGTCATGTCTGAGAAAGATGGCATAGCGATGAATGTGCCAATCACAATCGCGGCCATGATACTAAAACCGAAATAAAGTTCCTTACGCATGGTTAAGCACCCTTCTTTTCATCTTCATGGCTAACCATGGCTTTTAACTTATCAACGTCCACTTCTTCAACGTCATGCTCACGCTTAGGCCATTCACCTGTTTGAAGGCAAATGACGCAGCGAATAATTTCAACCAAACCTTGCAAGAGCAAAAGACCGCCCGCAATTGGAATGATCATTTTGAATGGCCAAATAGGTGGGCCATTAGCAGTTTGAGTCGTGTGCTCATTAATCGCGACAGACTCTGCGGCAAAGTGAATACCGGCATAAACCAAGGCGATGATGCCTGGGATAAAGAATACAAAGTAAAGAATTAAATCAAATAGTGCCTGTGTTCTTGGCTTAAAAAATCCATAAAGAACGTCACCCCTCACGTGTCCATTTTTAGACAGGGTATAAGCACCTGCCATCATGAACATAATGCCGTAGAGCATATAAGTGATATCAAACACCCAGTCATGGGGATTATTAAAAGCGTATCGATTGAAAACTTCCCAACAGATCAGTGCGGTCAAAAGCACCACTGTGATTGCTGAGAACTGACCCGCTCTGGTGGAAATCTTATCCACCGTTAAAAGGATTTTTTGCATATGTCTCTCTTATTATTTTTTACGAGTAAAACAACAAACACCCACCCGTTTGAAGGGGTGGGTGTTTATTTTACATCAAGAACAGCTGATTATGACTTAGCTGGAGCCTTCTTAGGTCCGAAGTAATGGTTGTAAGCCATCTTGTAATCAACGTTCGTGTCGTTCTGCCAGCGGCAAGCACGCTGAGCAAACGTACGCATAGACTCAAGAACACGCTTGAAATCAGCATTTTCTGCTGATTTAGCAGCAATGATCTTGTCCCAAGAGGCCAACTGAGCACGCAATACTGGGTCAGGAGTCTTGTAGAACTTAACACCCTGCTTCTGTTGCATCTCAATGTAGTCTTTTGAGTAGCGATCGATGGCTTTCCAGCTCATTTCAGCTGAAGAAGCTTGAACAGCTACGTTGATCATGGCACGCAATTCAGCAGGCATAGCGTCTAGTTTCTTCTTGTTGAAAAGAATCTCGAACTGCTCTGAAGCCTGGTGGAATGACTGCAACATACAAACTTTAGATACGTCTGGGAAGCCCAATAGACGGTCTGAAGATGCGTTGTTGAATTCAGCAGCGTCCAATAGACCACGGTCCATCGCAGGAACAATCTCAGCACCTGGCAACGCGTTCACTGAAACTTCCATGTCTTTGAAAATGTCAATTGAAAGACCTACTGTACGGTACTTTAGACCCTTCATGTCAGCTACCTTAGCAACTGGCTTCTTGAACCAACCGAGTGGCTGTGTTGGCATTGGGCCGTAGAGGAATGACACAACGTCAAGGTTCAATGACTTATAGATGCTATCCAACATTGCCTTACCACCGCCGTACTCATGCCATGCAAGCACCATGTTAGCGTCCATACCGAAAGCTGGACCTGATCCCCACAACGCTAAAGCTGGGCTCTTACCGTACCAGTAAGCAACCACACCGTGACCACCGTCCAATGTACCTTTGCTAACTGCGTCTAATAGACCAAAAGCTGGCACAACTGAACCTGCAGGCAATAGATCAATCTTCAAACGACCTGAAGACATCTTGTTAACTTTGTCACAGAAATCTGTGGCGTACTCGTGGAAAATATCTTTTGTTGGCCATGTTGATTGGAAGCGCAAGTTAACTGTTTGCGCTTTAGCGATCATTGGGAAGCCAAGCGAACCAGCGCCAGCAGCCGCTGCTGTTGACGTGGCAATAAATTTACGACGTGATTGAACTTTCTTTTCTGACATTTAAGTCTCCTCTTTTATGAACTGATCTATCAACCTTGAGAATTTATTTCGCAAGATGAGATTAATTTAGCACTCTGTGAAAAAATACGCACCTATATAAACGTTATTTTTGCTAGGGGTTTTACCTAATATGTACCTTGGAGCTTCAAATCAAAGACCCCGCCGCGGTGTTGTTTGGCGCCGACTATTATTAGTTTTAGTACTTTTGCTGATTTCCGCTCTTAGCGCCTTGGTGGTGTACTTTCTGTCGACCAAAGATCAGTTAGATGCAGAGCTAATCACCCCTGGTATCAGCGCCCAGGTCACCATCAAATTTGATGAACATGCCCTCCCCCACGTCTTGGCTGCAAGCCAAGAGGACGCCTGGCACACCTTGGGCTTTCTCCATGCAACCGAAAGGCCATGGCAGATGGAATTCAACCGTCGCTTAGCGTCTGGAAAACTCTCTGAAATTCTTGGTCAAGATACTGTTGCGATTGATAGATTCATTCGTACTATGGGAATACGTCGTGCTGCCGAAAAGCAGTATGAAAATTACCCCATTGAATACAAGCGTCATATTCAAGCTTATGTTGATGGCGTTAATGAAGGTTTTGCTCGTTTAGGCTGGGCACTACCAGCTGAATTCATGATTTTAGGAGTCAAACCCGGCAACTGGGGTCCTGCTGATTCCGTGGCCTGGTCTTTGATGATGGCCTTGGATTTGGGCGGCAATTGGCACAAGGAGTTTTTGCGCCTTGAGATGTCAGCCACCTTGAGCACAGAACATATTTGGCAAGCATTACCACCCTACCCAGGAGAGGCTCCTGCGAGCTCAGTTGATTTTGCCAAGATGTATCGTGAACTGGGCTTATTCAAAGAGAAGAAAAGTTCAAGCGCAAAGTCTTCTGCAGTTAACGCTGAATTTCAACAAGCTCAAAAGCAAAAAGAATTTTTAAACTTTCTTCCCGGTGGTGCAGAAGGTATTGGATCAAACAATTGGGTGATTGGCGGCAACAAAACAGTTAGCGGCAAACCTCTGTTGGCCAACGATCCACATTTGAGCTTAACCACTCCGGCCATTTGGTACTTTGCTCACATTCAAGCTCCGAAGTTGAATGTCATCGGCGCAACTTTGCCAGGTATCCCAGGTGTGGTTTTAGGTCATAACACGCAAGTAGCTTGGAGTTTTACCAACACCGATCCTGATGTGCAAGATTTGTACATTGAAGCGATAGACCCAAGCAATCCTGGTCGATACAAAACTCCGCAGGGTTATGAAAACTTTGTTCTGCGCGAGGAATCAATTGGCATCAAAGGCAAAGAACCTTTCAAGTTCTTGACCAGAGAAACCAGGCATGGTCCTGTTATCTCTGATGCATACCAACGCGCCCAAGATTTGATCAACACAGACAAATTCGCGATTTCTCTGCGTTGGACTGCGCTAGAAGCTGCTAATCAAACCTTGAAAGCAGGTTTGCAAATGAATGAAGCGCAAAACTTAGAAGAATTCAAAAGTGCGCTCAAAAGTTATCACGCCCCCATGCAAAACGTGGTGATGGCAGATAAAGATGGTCAGATTGCTTACCGCGCTGCAGGCGTAGCTCCAAAAAGAAGTAAAGGTAAAGGCTTGTTCGGAACAGCACCAAGTCTTGGATGGGACCCGCAATACGATTGGGGTCCTTATTTTGGCAAAGATGAATTGCCAAAAGAAACGAATCCTTCAAGCTCGTTCATTGCCACTGCCAATCATCGTGTACACACTGCCAATGACCCACATCCACTGACAACAGATTGGCACATGCCCTATCGTCAACAGCGCATTGAACAAATGATCAATGCCACTGATCAACACGATCTAGCCAGCATGAAATCCATGCAAGCCGATGCTCTTTCATTATCAGCAGTGGATTTAATTCCATTGTTACAAGCCGCCAATTCAAATCATAAATATGCCAATGAAGCAAAAACCATCATTGCCAATTTCGATGGCAAGATGAGCCTTGATAGTGCAGGTGCAACAATTTACAACGCATGGGCTCATCAGTTAACGCGCTTGATGTTTGCCGATAAGCTCGGTAAAAGTTTTGCTGTTGAATACGGTAAACGAGATTTTCGTTCAGGCGTGCATCACATCATGAAGATGCATCAGGCAGGCAATACTCAAACGGCATTTTGGTGTGACAAGCCAAGCACTCAAGAAATTGAAACTTGTGAAAACCTCATGGATGAAGCGTTCACTTTGGCTCTAGAAGATTTGAGCAAGCGCATGAGTGGATCACCTCAATCTTGGAAATGGAGCGAAGTTCACGTGGCTGTTTCAGAGCATCGTCCATTCAGCAAAGTGTCTTTGTTGAAAAATAAGTTCGAAATCAAACGCCCGACTCCTGGCGACGCTTTCACTGTGAATTTAGGCTTCATGGATTTAGGCAATGCCAGCAATCCTTTCACCGTGAATAAAGGGGCAAGCATGCGTGTGATCTACGACTTATCAAATTTAGATCAATCTCAGTTCATTTACCAAACCGGTCAATCAGGCTGGGTCAATCATCGTCATTACTCCAGCTATGCAAACGCTTGGGCAAAACAAGAGTACTTGCCCTTGTCCATGAACCCGAGCAGAATTGTTCATACTTCAGTTTTAAAACCCGACCTGAGTATCGCCGCTGAAAATAAAAAGCGCCTTGAAAAAGAAGCCAAAGAAATAAAAAGAAAGTGATTTCTATGAAAAGTATTTCGCAAAAATGGCAAATTCGACTCAGTCATTGTTTACTCGCTTGCTTTTTCTTAGCAGCCAGTCAATTCAGTCATGCAGGCTTAAAAGAGGATCTAGAAACTGGTCCCTATGTTTTGATGATGCGTCATGCTGACGCACCGGGCTACAGCGATCCTGATGGTTACAACTTGAATGATTGCAGCACCCAAAGAAATTTAGGAGAAGCCGGCAAGACTCAAGCCAAGATGATTGGTCAATGGTTAAAAACTCAAGGCCTTGAGAGCGCACAGGTATTCAGTAGCCCTTGGTGTCGCTGCAAAGACACTGCAACTCTTTTAAATAAAGGCGCAGTGACAGTTGAGCCAAGCCTAGGCTCATTTTTTGAAAATCGTGGCAATCGCCAAGAGCAAACTCGCTTAACGCAAATCAAGATTGCTGAGTTGCTTAAAACTTCTCCACGCAAACCTGTGATCATGGTGACTCACCAGGTGAACATTCAGGCCTTCGCAGGACAATCATTGAGTTCGGGCAGCATGGTGTTAGTGAAAGTCAACCCATCTGGCCAGTACATCTCACATCAACTGATCAAACATCCCTATCCTTGAAGCAATAGTTCTTAGCAAGAGATAGTTCAGCTCTTAAGTTTCAAACCCTAAGCGCTTGGGCTATCCTGAAATCCACCACGTCTGTATGTGACCACCAAGGTGTCGCGCCAACCTTGCTGAGAGGCTTTGGGATCAACTGGTTGAATCGGCGTGGTTTCATGAACCACACGAGCATCATCAAGCAACAATAAGCTAAAAGGCTTTTGTAGAGTGAAGCGTTGACCTTGCGGTCCATTCGATTCAAACACCCTGGTTTCACCACCTTTGATACCGTGACGCTCGAGCATCAAAACAGCCACATATTCAACACCATCACGATGAGCACCCTCAGGGGTTGGTCGACCAATACCATCGGTGGTATCTATTCTGAATTGATGAACCTCCACAAACCAAGGTTTGGATTCATCAAGATTATTTTGTGTTTGGTCAAACTGATTGGCCAAGTTCAATAAAAAATCTTTCAATGGTGCTGAATTTGCAAAGTCTTCTTCGCATGGCTCAAACCAACGATCAATACCACCATGTAAGGCGTTATAGGACACCGGTTGCCAATGTGCACGATGTGGAGCCAAAGTCACTGAATGATCTTTAATCACAAAACTGGCATGCCTTCTTTGACGGTAACGACCACCGTCTTTCAAGTAGGCATCGGCTGGTAAATTTTTCCAAGTGCTTGATAAACCTTGCCATTCAGACAAATTGTGTTTTGAGAGCTCAAAAAATTGCTCAGGGGATAAAACGACATAGCCATTGTCTTGAATAGTTTTTGGCACAGAGGCCAGCGATGTTTGTGGTGGGTCTAATAACATGTCAAAAAGATAAGAATGGCTAAGTAAGGTTCTAATCTTTCATTATCCTCTGAATAGCCTTCTTGCGTTTTAAGTCACGCGTCTTGGGTAAAAGCGGCCAATCAAGCTTTTAAGAAATTGGCTTGATGTAATTCTTTGTATTCGCAACCAACCCAGCCCTCATAGCCAAGATCATCAAGCAGCATGAAAAAGTCAGAGTAATTGATTTCTCCTGTGCCAGGCTCATGACGACCTGGATGATCAGCAATCTGAATATGCTCTATGAAAGGCATCAACTCCTCTATTTCTAATATGTCCTCGCCCATGCGATGAGCATGGTAGGCATCGTATTGAAGATAAAGATTGTTCGATTGAACCGCCATGATGGTTTCTAAAGCATGCTGACTAGTCAGATCGG
>CALKUJ010000190.1 GCA_937996825.1 uncultured Polynucleobacter sp.
GATGTGCATTCGCAATGAGCAGCAAACTGGTCTGCAGTGATTCCTTTGATGCCTGCATGCCGTTTGACCTGCTCTTTGACGCAGGTGGCTTCATAACTTTTCTTAAAGCTGGTGATGTTTGCCGACTGACTGAATGCCAATCCTGAAAAGAACAAAGAAAGAGCTGTGACAACAGCTGAAGAAATACGAATCAGCATCTTCATAGTGATACCACCAAGAGATAAACAAAGATGATCAACTGAACAAGGTTGATCACCACACTCAAACCATGAAGAATGTGAAACTGTTTATTGAGCCCCAAATCTTTTGCTTGATTGATTTTTCCTGTCAAGTAAAACAATGTAAAAGCAAATAAAACAGCGCAGACAATCAGCAAGTATTGAGCAGTAGCACTTTGTGCCAAAAGGGCACTGAGCACAGTCAGGATGCCTAAGCTTGCATAGTATTTAGGAAAAAAATTCCGGACATACTTGCTCGACCATTCGACAGGTAGAACCTTGAACACGGTTGGCGCCACCACCACGGTGAAGAAAAGCATGATGCCGACCATGGCAGCAATGAGGTAATTAGCAATCATAGGAAGCAACCTTCATTAAAAATGTGTGTGGAAGTATCGACACCTCAATTTAATAGATTTGCTGAATTTTTGCTGACGAGCCTCAGATACCCATGCAGATAGCTTCAGCCCAATTCCCCAGAATTCCTTGGCCTTGACCCCAAGCCCCATCAATCCCTGTCCTCAGCAGTATTTCGGTTTATCAGCTAAATTAGTGGCAATACAAACAAGAACGAATGGGTGACAAACATGATTCAACAATTACGCATCAAACTCGCGCGCTGGATTTTGGGTAAGCACTGTGCTTGCTATCAAATGGGTTATCACACCATGGTTGATTTCAGGGAGCGCAGCTGCCAAAGAACGTCTGCGCAGGACGCTTCAAAACACTGATTCATGCATGATTAGTCAATAACGTTTCGTATGCAGCAGGAGCAGCAGGAGCAGCATGATCAGCTGGACTATCCAGATTTGGCCTTTGTCGATATTGAAACGACGGGGTCGAATTTCGATAGAGATCGCATCACTGAAATTGGTATCAAGCTGCTCTCAGGGGATCATCAAGAGACTTGGGAAAGCCTGATCAACCCAGGCACCTTCATACCTCAGAACATTCAAGCACTCACCGGTATACGTCCTGAGATGGTGGAGAATCAACCACCCTTTGATGAACTCGCTAGACAAATACTAGAAAAGTTAGAAGGCAAAATCTTTGTTGCCCACAACGCACGCTTTGACTATGGCTTTTTAAAAGCCTCATTCAAAAGAATCGGGGTTGATTTCAAGCCCAAGGTTTTGTGCACAGTAAAACTATCAAGATTATTATTTCCGGATCAAGCCAGACATAATCTGGACACCATCATCAACACCCATGGTTTAAATGTCAGTGCCAGACACCGCGCACTGGGTGATGCTGATCTATTGCTGCAATTTTGGCGAGTCTGCGAGGCCAAGGTTGGTAAAGCTCAATTAAGAGCAGCTCTTAATCAATTGATTGGTCATGCAAGTCTGCCACCGAATATCGACAAAGCCATGATTGATGAAATTCCTGAGAAACCAGGTTGCTATATTTTCTATGGCGAAAACAAAGCACCTATTTATATCGGCAAGAGCATCGCGATGCGAAGCAGGGTCATGGGGCACTTTCAGTCGGCGCTGACCCAGCGGAAAGAAATGAAACTATCGATGCAAGTCCGAGACATTGATTGGATTGAGACCAGTGGTGAGTTAGGCGCTTTACTGCTTGAGTCAAAATTGATCAAAGAGCGCATGCCGAGTATGAACATCAAACTGCGCCGCTCGAAAGATCTTTGTGCTTGGAAAGTTCAAGAAAACGAAGAGGGTGTTTTGGTCCCCAGCTTGGTCAATCATCGTGACTTACTTCCTGGTTTACAAGATGATCTATTTGGACTTTTTTACAGCAAAAGAGAAGCCAACACTTATCTCAAAGCCATCGCTAAAAAGCATCGCTTGTGCGAGGCTTTGCTTGGTCTGGAAAAACGCACCGAGGGCAAGTCTTGCTTTGGCTATCAAATCAAACAATGTGGCGGTGCCTGCATTGGTCAATCTCCTATCAAGTTACACAATCTGCAACTCAAAACAGCCTTGGAGCTATTCAAGGTTCAGGTTTGGCCTTACAAAGGACCAATTGCTATCAAAGAAGGTGAGCAAATGCACGTGGTTGATCGCTGGTGCTATTTGGGATCCGCCATCAATGAAAGTGAGCTTGAGGAACTGATGAGCCTGGGTGATGTGGAATTTGATCTGGATATTTACAAAATACTCAAAAAGGCCATCCAAGGCAGCTTTAAAAGCCAAATCCTGCCTTTGAGGAAGTTCTCAGCAATAAATCCTTAAAGTTCTTATAATCATCCTCAGACCATATAAATGGCATAAAAGCTTAAAAAGCCAATAAAGCTAAAAAGCGAGACAAAAAGAGGTTTCAAATGCGCATTGAAGATACCGATCCAGCACGACATGCCAGTATTGAATATCCCATGGAAGTGGGATCGCCTGTTTTTGCGCCCATCAAAGTCACCGAAGAAAAAGACAAAGCTGTCAATGTGGCTCGTCAGAATGCCAAGCATGAATATGACCGCATCATGGAGCAAGCCAATGTCTTGATGAAGCAAGCCAAGGCCTTGCAATCAAGACTCGATGTCACAGAACAAGTGCACGCTGCCAAGTTCTCATTCAATCCATTGCATGGCAAGGTCTATCACTTGTATTTTGATCATCGCCAGCAAACCAATGTATTGATCCAAACAGGCCCAGATGAATGGACCTGCGGCATTCCTGAGCACTGGACATTCAAACTAACCGTCAAAAAGTTAGGTGACAGCACTTGGGAAGAAATTGAGACAGAGCCAAAGCCAGAGAGCCAGCCAGTCGATTTGGCTTTACTCAAGGGTTGATGAGAGTTGATGAGAATTAATGAGAGCTGATCAAGCTTTCGCTTAAAAACCGATCTATCCCGATCTATCCCAATCTCAATTCAGGATGTACAAAACTTCGGTTTACCTTTTCCGGCAAGACCTCAGGCTTGAAGATAATCCAGCTTTCTTAAAAGCCTGCTCTGAAAGTCAGTTTTTAATTCCCATCTATTGCAAGTCTCCTGACAATCAAAAAATAACAAAATGGGATTTTCCGAGAGTAGGTGCTCATCGGAATCATTTTCTGAATGACTCTCTCGATGATTTGAATCAGCAACTTAAAGCCAAGGGTTCTGAACTGATTTTGTTTGAAGGTGAGCCTGTTCATGTGCTTCAAGATTTGATCAAGCAACTGAAGATTGATGCCATCTACTGTGAAGAGATTGCCGCCCCAGAGGAGCAAAACGAACTAGGATTTATCAAGAATTTGGTCAAGGATTTAGGTATACCACTACATACGACTTGGCAATCCAGCATGATTGATCCTGATGAGCTGCCTTTTTCAGTCGATGCAATGCCAGAGCAATTCACACAATTTCGCATTCAGATTGAAAAAAGAAAACATCTCTTCACTCAGCCCAAACCTGTACCCAAAGTCATTCCGCCATTACCTGAAGACTTCAAGCATCAGCAAGCTCTTAAAGTATCACCCAGCAACTGTGCCTTGAGCGCTCAAAGTTCATTCCCTTATTGGAAAGAAACTTTCAGGGGTGGCGAGTTGTCTGCCAAACAACATCTTCAGCAATATCTTCAAAGACGTTTGCCTCACACTTATAAAAAAACTCGCAATGCTTTATTTGGTGAAGACTACTCCAGTAAATTTTCACCATGGTTGGCCAATGGATCTTTATCTCCAAAAGTCATCATGGTTCAGCTCAAAGAATTTGAGGCTGAGTTTGGTGCCAATGATGGAAGTTACTGGTTGTGGTTTGAACTTCTCTGGCGTGACTATTTCAGGATCTTGCATTTGAAGTGGGGAAGTGCTCTTTATCATGCCAAAGGTCTCAGTGATGCACCCCCGCCGCAACACAATCCCAAATGGTTTGAGAAATGGTGTACAGGCAACACAGGTGAATCAATCGTTGATGCAGGTATGAGAGAGTTGCATGCGACGGGTTATCTTTCCAATCGATTAAGACAGGTGGTTGCTAGTTATTTGATCTACGACCTCAATTGTGATTGGCGAGCAGGAGCGGCTTGGTTTGAATCACAGTTGATTGATTACGATGTTTATAGCAATCAAGGTAATTGGTTATATATCGCTGGCCGTGGTACAGACCCACGGGGAGGTCGGCGCTTCAACCCAAAGAAACAAGCCGA
>CALKUJ010000191.1 GCA_937996825.1 uncultured Polynucleobacter sp.
GGTGTGCTTGCCAGCCAGTCATGCGCTAATTTTCGCTCAGGATCAGAGACATATGTTTACTGCATGAAATGACCTCTGCCTCACGCAAACGAAGCTCTCTGCCACTGTCGACTACTGCTTCATAGCTATTCAAAACCGCATCCTTGCAGACACCCTAAACGTGCGAGGCTCTGCCGGATGAACATGTACGCCACCGCCCCCCCAACCGGTTTACCTGAACGGTTTACCTGAAACCCTTGAGGTGAAGTAGTAACTTATGTCATTGTAAAAATTCATTGCTCGAATCCCCAACGCTTAAGCTCCACATAGATACTAGGGCGCATCAATACTGGGGGGGTTGATGGGGCTCAAACCCACGAAAACAGGAATCACAAGCCTAGTATCAGCGTTAGTCAATCATTGCTAACTCCCCTTGCGTCAAGATTCTTGACGCCCCCTACCCGTCCAGAGTACCTCAAGCGTCCAGAATCTGGATGCCCCTGCACCGTCTAGAATGCATTAAGCGTCCAGAACATCTCGACCGTCCAGAGCTGGACGACTCTGGCAATTGATGAAATAACATCAATTACACACTTTATTGCACACCAACTTAATCCTCGCTACAGAGCCCATAAAACAATGAACTTTAATGAGCACTGTTTTCTGTTAATCCGTAGGTCCCTGGTTCGAGCCCAGGTCGAGGAGCCAATAAAGACAAGGCCTTGCAGCGATGCAAGGCCTTTTTCTTTTGGGCCACCATAAAATGCGTTGACTCTTCCCCAACACACTAGGCACATTTAAATTGATCTTCCCAACCGATCTTGCCTCGTTCCTTGAATTGTTGCGACTGCATGGTGATCAGGCCTATGGCCTGATCTTCGCTTTCGCCGCCTCGCACAGCCTGCTGCTCACGCTTTTTGCCGGTTATGCATCCAGCTCAGGAGCGCTTGATCTAGGCACGCTCATTGCGGTCGTCTGGGCAGGGAGTTTTCTGGGCGATGCGATCCGCTTCTGGATCGGGCGGTATTTCGGCAACCAATGGCTCTCGCCTTTTCCACGGCTCCTCCGAACCAGCCAGATCGTGGTGCGGTTGGTCGATCACTACTATGTGTGGCTAATTCTGTTTCATCGCTATCCACACGGCATTCGCGGCGTCGCCGGTTTTACCTACGGCATGTCACGACTCCCTTGGACAACATTCATGGTGTTTAATTTTGTAGCGGCTGGACTTTGGTCTGGTGCCATTCTCTGGGCTGGCTATGCATTTGGCCAAATATCAGAAAAACTGATGAGCGATGCCTTCTCTGGTCTTGGCTTGCTCATGCTGATCGTTTTCCTAGTCCTTTCATGGATTCTTAGTAGGAAACTCGAGCGCGTAGCCGAGCAAAGTTGAGCCTCTGCAACAAACAAGTTTTATGAACTGAGCGTCCTAATATTTTTGAATATGGAATTAACCAACTTCATCCCCCAAGATTTAGGTGCCGCCATCAAGCTAGGCGACCTCATTTACGCCGTCATTGGCTGCATAGCCGCGGTAGGTGTAGGCGTGGTGTTGGCAAGGAAACAAGCCCGTCAATTCAATAGCCAAACACAACACGCAGGTGATTTGCCCACTGTTACTTTTGCAGACTACGGCGACATGCGCTTTTTACATCTAGGCACACCTTGGGTGCAGGGCTCAATGAAGATCAGCAAGCCCAATGACATTCACCTCGAATACGTGCAGCGCATGATGGGTTGGTTACTCACGACAGATTTAGACCAAATTCACCGTTTGCAAGCGATGCAACTGGGCTTGGGCGCAGCCTCGCTGACCAAGTTTTGTCATGTCCAACTTGGCATGCACACAACCGCAGTTGAATTGAACCCGCTCGTGATTGACACCTGCAGAAGATGGTTCAGCTTGCCCGAGGACAACGCAAAATTACAAGTCTTGCTGGCCGATGCAGCCGACATAGCCACCCGCGAGACATGGCACGGAAAAGTTGATGCGCTGCAAGTTGACTTGTATGACCAAGAAGCCGCCTGCCCTGCACTAGACAGCGAGGCGTTTTATGCGGATTGCCGACAACTACTGACCGAGCAAGGCTGCATGGTCGTTAATTTGTATGGCCGTGAATCAAACTTAGAAACCAGCATGCAGCGCATTGCCAAGGCGTTTGGCAATGATGCCTTGTGGGCCTTCAAGCCCACCACGGCAGGGAACACCATTGTGTTGGCATTTCGCACGCCGCGCGCATTCGACAAAAGCGCCCTACTTGTTCAAGCACAAAAAATTCAAGCGCGCTGGCCATTGCCAGCAACGACATGGCTCAAGGCTTTAGCACCAGTGCGTATCAATACCTGACTTTGACGTACGTGGACGGACCTTGAATTTTCCATGTCGAAACAGCAGCACGGTAATCAGCTATCACCCGTGCTTTTTCCGGTGGATGATGGTTATCTAGCGCGCTCAATTTTGCGGTTTAACCATTAGCTTTGAGCCGTTGCAGAAAACTGCAACGCTGCCAAGCTGGCGTACAAGCCCGCACGCGCCATCAACTCGGCATGCGTGCCCTGCTCGACCAAGCGCCCATGGTCGAGGACCCAAATGCTATCGGCACGTTGCACAGTAGCCAATCGGTGCGCAATGACCAAGGTGGTGCGACCTTGCATAGCCGTCTCTAAGGCGGCTTGCACCATGCGTTCGCTGTTGGCATCCAAAGCACTGGTGGCTTCATCGAGCAGCAACATGGGTGGGTTTTTCAAAATGGCCCGAGCAATGGCAATCCGCTGACGCTGCCCCCCAGACAGGCGCACACCTCGGTCACCCAAATACGTGTCATAGCCTTGTGGCAACTCTGCAATGAATTCATGGGCGAACGCGGCCTCTGCGGCGGCGTGAACCTGTTGGTCGGTCGCGTCGGGTTTGCCGTAGCGAATGTTGTCCATTACCGAGCCTGAGAACACCACTGGCTCTTGCGGCACAACGCCAATACGTTGTCGCA
>CALKUJ010000192.1 GCA_937996825.1 uncultured Polynucleobacter sp.
TGAAGAGCTTCGCTTTGCAAGGTTGCTTTGGCTACTTGTTGATCAAGCGAAGAATAAATTTGATAGCCCGATTGTGTAAGGCTTATCAAAATCACACTGCCTAAAAGAGTACTGATTAATATCTCTAGAAGATTCATGAATCTTCTCCATCCATCAGCGCTATCTCTAATTCATGCTGATCACTCAGGCGAAGCATTTCCAGAAACTCAACTTCCAGTTTTAAAGAGTGACTGGCAAGAAATTGCTGCGTGGAAAAAATAAGAAAGTAAGAGCCACTCAATATGCTGAGGGCTACCAGGATCTCAATGAAGGTGAAGCCGCATGAGTTGGAAGATGTGATCGATGACATCAATTGATGATGCCAAGCGACGGTCTTCTTGAAAATCAGCTACAGGTGAATAGCTTGTAGGAAATTTCTGAAAAATTACTTCAGTTCGATTTGGGCTCTATTTGAGCTCTTTGAGTGCGCTCTCGAATGACTCGATGTCTGCAAAGCTCTTGTAGACCGAGGCAAAGCGGATGTATGCAACTTTATCCAGACGCTTGAGTTCGCGCATCACAAGTTCGCCCACGCGATCACTGGCAATTTCTTTTTCACCGGTGGCCAATAAGCGCTCTTCGATATTTCTGATGGCTTCTTCAACCGCTTCTGCAGAGACTGGGCGCTTGCGTAGAGCAATGCCCATTGAGTCAACAATTTTGCTGCGGTTGTATTCAACACGACTAGCATTTTTCTTAACAATTGCTGGAAGCGCTAACTCTGGACGCTCATAAGTTGTGAAGCGTTTGTCACACTTTTCGCAACGGCGACGTCGTTTGATGACGTCGCCTTCCTCTGATACACGCGTATCTAAAACTTGTGTATCGGAGTGTTTGCAAAAAGGACAGTGCATGAGCTTCTATTCGGTTTGAATTAGTTGCTGTAAACAGGGAAGCGCTTGGTTAGAGCTGATACCTGATCACGCACCTTGGCAATATTGGCAGCGTCATTTGGATTATCTAGAACATCAGCAATCCAGTTGGCCACTTGAATTGCTTCAGCTTCTTTAAAGCCACGTGTGGTCATCGCTGGTGAGCCTAGACGAATACCGCTGGTCACAAATGGTTTCTCAGGATCGTTCGGAATCGCATTTTTGTTACATGTGATGTGTGCTTCACCCAAAACACGCTCAGCTTCTTTACCAGTGATTTTCTTGGCACGAAGATCCACCAACATCACGTGAGATTGTGTGCCTGAAGAAACAATGCGCAAGCCACGCTTGATCAATGTTTGTGCCATGGCATTGGCATTCACCAAAACTTGTTTTTGGTACTCTTTAAAGCTTGGCTCTAAAGCTTCTTTGAAAGCAACTGCTTTAGCAGCAATCACGTGCATCAATGGACCACCTTGCAAACCAGGGAAGATGGCTGAGTTAATGGCTTTTTCATGTTCGGCCTTCATCAAAATGATGCCGCCACGAGGACCGCGCAAACTCTTGTGTGTTGTAGATGTCACGATGTCTGCGTGAGGCACTGGGTTTGGATAAACGCCAGCAGCGATCAATCCAGAGTAGTGAGCCATATCAACCATGAAAATAGCGCCAACTTCTTTAGCAACTTTGGCAAAGCGTTCAAAGTCGATGTGCAATGAGTATGCAGATGCGCCAGCAATGATTAACTTTGGTTTGTGCTCACGTGCTAAACGCTCCATCGCGTCGTAATCGATCTCTTCACGAGCATTTAAGCCATAAGAAATGGCATTGAACCACTTACCGCTCATGTTTAGAGCCATACCATGGGTCAAGTGACCGCCTTCAGCCAAGCTCATACCTAAAATAGTGTCGCCAGGCTTCAAAAATGCCAAGAAAACCGCCTCATTGGCTGATGCGCCACAGTAAGGTTGTACGTTGGCAGCATCTGCACCATAAATCTGCTTTAAGCGGTCGATAGCCAATTGCTCAGCAACGTCTACAAACTCGCAACCACCGTAATAACGCTTGCCAGGGTAGCCTTCAGCGTATTTATTGGTTAATTGGGAGC
>CALKUJ010000193.1 GCA_937996825.1 uncultured Polynucleobacter sp.
CGATGTTGATGGTCAAAGCGCCCTTACCGTTTGGCAAGTACACCGTGTCCAACTGTGCGCCTTGCTTGGGTGATACCAAGTTACCAGCAGTGTCAAAGGTCAGTTCGCCTTTGTCAAAGTAGACCGGTGACCAAGAGGGCAATGTGTCAAAACCTGTGGCACTGGAAGTTTCTGCACCAAAGCCGTCGATATAAACCGTTGCACCTTTTTCATCGGTAAATGCTTTCGGCTTGATCCAAGTTGTGGTTGAACCAAACTGAGCGTCCAAGCCATCCAAGCCCCACTTGGCATCACCCGTTACTTTGATGTAGGAATCGGTCGATGCTGTACCCGTTGTGAATTCCAATGCATTTTTTGCACTGTTGTAAGTCACTTTGACCCCGTTCACAGACTCTGGCGTCAAACCAGTTTTATTTGAGCTTTGCAAGTTGTTGATGCCGTTTTGCAATGCCTCCATAAAAGTACCCAAGGTATAGGTATCTTTAGGCGGGACTGTCACAGTACCTGTAATGCCGTTTACTGAAACCACGAATTGGTTGTTTGTGGAATCTACAGAGAAGTTGTTATCAATGTTGATCGCCAATGCGTTACCAGTAAGAACTGCAGGCTTGGAGGTGATACCACGCAAAGCATCAATCGTAGATGGCAACACCGAGTAACTTGCGGGGTCACCAGTCATACCCAAACCTTTATCCGTTTGAGTTGCCAAACTGCCTGGACGAATGTCTGTAATCACAATACTTGATGTATCACCTGTCGAACCAGACTTGAAAACAAATGATTGCTTCACTGCATCGTATTCAACCTTCATCCCGTAACGTTGATCATTCAGCGCACGGAAAGGTGAGGTCGATACGGAAGGAGACATCGCCAACCCCACAGAGTCATCGTTGACACCTTGAACCAAAGGATCTGTCAATCCAATCGCGCTTTGATCGCTTGTGACCGTGAGCTTATTGCTACCTGATGGAGCAAAGACAAGCTTTTGAGTTTGTGTGTCGTATGAAACTGTAATTTTGTCTTTGTATGAAGAGTTGTCATTGATTTGCTTTTGCACTTCGCGAACCAAATCTTCTGGTTTCAAGTCACCCTTTGTGGACAAATCAATATGCAACTTATCCAACGTTGATTTGCTAGATGACAAAGTCAACTGCAAAGAGAACGTCGGAGTTCCCACCGTCGAAAAGTTAAATGGTTTCTCGTCACCGTAGAGACGCTGAATTTCATTTGTCAATTCAGCGGCAATTTGTGTACCTGACAATTTTTGGTTTGCAGCAGGCTGATTTTTCATAGATTCAATCAACCGATCTAAACCAACAGTGACGCCATCCAAAGATCCGTCCACATTTACTGTGAAAAGATTTTTTAATTCATCAATGCTGTGCTGACCTGCGTAGCTAGCAGGTGCGCCAGCTGCCTTTGGATAGCTACCAAGCGCCGCAGCAGCGTTAGTAGCTGAAGCCGCGACGGCAACGAACGCATTGGATACAGTATTAGAAATCTGCAAATCAGTCGTGATAGAAGTGGGCGAAGACACGGTCGGGTCTTTTGCAATCACTTCCATCGTTGTGGCGCTTGCAACCGCAGTGTAGGAGGCTGAAAAAGCTTCATTTGCGTTCAACTTCGCCACAAACCCAGCGATTGATGTATCCGTCGTGTCACCAGCAACAGTAATGTCAGTGGGTTGTCCATGGAAAGTCGCTTTGTATGGCCCCGTTCCCATCGTATAACTTGCAACGCTGCGAGGATATGGCGTACTGTCAGCTGCTACAGCCAAACCACCACTTGTCGTGACGGTTGTTACACCTGCCACAGTGGCGGCACTGATGCTGTCACTGCCTTGCTTAATCACAAATTCGTTTTCAATTGAAACCGAGCTCACATTAGGATCAATTGCTGTGATTTTGAGTGTGGGATTGGGGTAACTTGCAGCCCCGCCAACAGCAGTAGCTGCTTGATTTAGTAAAGAAACAGCACTAACGGTACGTCCTGCTGCATCAACAATTTGCAAATCTCCAGCCGTTGACGTGGTTGCATTCACAACTTTCACGCTCAAATCGGTATTACCGTTATCCTCATTGCGCAAACGTGCTTGTATTGCGGCAGCCAAATCCGTCATCGTTGCCGTTGAAGGTGCGATATTAGAAAATGACAAAGTCTTGCCATTTAAAGTCATTGAAAAACTCTTAAAGTCACCTACAGCAGCGCCTGCCGTTGCGAACTTAACGCCAGCAATAACTGTGCTGCTTGGTGCCTGAGCAACATATGAAGCGGCAAAGCTAGCGTTTTTATTCAAGGCTGTTGCAATATCTAAAGCCGTAGGAGCCTTAGTACCATCAGGATCAACGCTGACAGGAACACGAGCACCTGCAGGACCAAAAGTTACTGTAAAACCGTCATTTAACGCTGGCGTTTTCAAGGTGTAAGTGACACCACTGCTGCCTTGAAGACCCAGTAATTCGGTTTTATTCATGTTG
This sequence comes from uncultured Polynucleobacter sp., assembly GCA_937996825.1. Taxonomy (GTDB): domain Bacteria; phylum Pseudomonadota; class Gammaproteobacteria; order Burkholderiales; family Burkholderiaceae; genus Polynucleobacter. Next base: position 2,478 of record CALKUJ010000193.1, read on the forward strand.
ATGTAGTTACTGAAGTCCACACCATCATTCGAACCAGTACCCAAGCTTGTCGCAAGGCCTGCGTTCACCGTTGCAGGCTGAGACGTACGAACGTCCGTTAAATCATCCAAAGAAAACTTGATAGTTTTCTTAGAAAAACTGCTGTTTAATTCCGCAATTTCTGAGGGAGTTTTAAAGTCAGCCTTGGCTTTTAGCTCGCCATACTTGTTGACATACATCACGTCACCGGTTGTATTCGTTGCTTGTTGCAACGAGGCATTCACCAATTTATCACCAACGTACACATAGGTTTGCCATTTGTTGTTAGGCGTTGCCTGGCTCGCGTTTTGTGTTTTTACATAGTAAACAGAGGCTAGATAAGAGTTACCACCAGCGTCATAGACCGTCAACGCCGTACTCTTGTTGTAAGTCGTAGGATCGTTACGATTAAATGATTTATCAATCACGCTGGCATCAGCAGGAAAGTTCAGACCCAACTGCACCTTGCTGGTTTGCATCGCCATACCGGTGGTTTTTTGCGGAATGGTCAACACGTTCATGTCATCCAAGTTCGCTTTGCCGG
>CALKUJ010000194.1 GCA_937996825.1 uncultured Polynucleobacter sp.
CGCTTAATATCTATGGCTACTCTAAGTTCTTATTTGATCAAGTGATGCGTAAGCGCTTTGCAGAAAAAGCAAACACAGCTCAAGTAGTCGGCTTTCGATACTTCAATGTGTATGGTCCACGCGAGTCACACAAGGGGCGCATGGCTTCTGTGGCTTTTCATCACTATCACCAGTTTTTAGAAGACAACACAGTCAAGTTGTTTGGTGAGTATGATGGTTATGCTCAAGGTGAGCAAAAGCGTGACTTTGTATTTGTGGAAGATGTTGCTAACGTTAATCTGTTTTTCCAAGAGCACCCAGAAAAAAGCGGCATCTTTAATTTAGGTAGTGGTCGAGCTCAACCTTTTAATGATGTTGCCAAATCAGTGATTAACTCACTGCGCACAATTAGCGGTGAACCCCAACTAAGTTTGGCTGAACTGGCTGATGAGCGTTTAATTGAGTACATCCCATTCCCAGACGCATTAAAAGGAAAATATCAATCTTTCACACAAGCTGATTTAACTAATCTACGCGCCGCTGGTTATCAAGCTGAGTTTCATACGGTTGAGCAGGGTGTAGAGAAATACATGAAGTGGTTGTCAGAAAATTCTGATTTTCTTGCCCAACCTTTGTAATCGGCAAATTTTCAGTCAACATCACGATTAACTCTTCGTTAAGAAAAAGCTTCATCAATCGATGAGGCTTTTTTCTTTTCAAGGAGGCAAGATGTTGTTAAATTTATTTCAATCATTCATGCGATTTCTGATCGCATCTATCGCAGGTCTATTTTTGTTAAGTTCATATGCCATTGCTCAAGTAGAAGTTAATTCTGCTGATCAAACTGCATTGGAATCTGTCAGAGGACTTGGGCCATCTAAAGCCAAAGCAATTTTGGAGGAGCGCAAAAAGAATGGGCCTTATAAGGACGCGAACGATCTGCATACAAGAGTTAAAGGCATTGGCGAGAAAACCGTTGAGCGCATGATGCAAAACGGCTTAACGATTAATAACAAAGCAGTAGCTGGATCTAAAACTGAAAAGCCCTCTAGAGAAAGGGTGACAAAAGATAAGTCGGTGAAAGATAAGAGATCGGAAG
>CALKUJ010000195.1 GCA_937996825.1 uncultured Polynucleobacter sp.
AGCGGACTTTTAATCCGTTGGTCGCGAGTTCGAATCTCGCCCGACCCACCAGTAATACGAAGGGATCACAGCAATGTGGTCCTTTTTCTTTTTGCCAAATGGAATGTATTCGTGACTGTTGGTCGCAATGCCAAGCTGTTGAGCGTTTATTGGGTGGGGATATTTGACTCTGCCGGGCCAGTGAGGCAGTAAGCTCCTCTTAAAAGGACGCCTAGGGTGATTTGTCAGGTTACCTTACAAAAATAAGCTTAAAACACAAAACCCCCACCATATCTGATGAGGGTTATTGTATGTGGCTATTCAAATGTCAATAGAACCAACGCATAGGTACAGTCACCAGGGATGGGAACAAAACCATTAGCAAAAGGATGGCCAACTCCGCTATCAAGAAAGGCATTACCCCTTTCATTAAATCCGACATAGAAGTTTTTGTTACGCCAGCTACAACATTTAAAACAGTACCTACAGGTGGTGTAATTAATCCAATACTGTTATTGATAATAAACAGTACACCAAAGTAAATTGGATCGATACCCGCCTGCTTTACAACTGGAACCAAAACCGGAGTCAGTATCAGAATTGTCGGGATCATATCCATTGCCGTGCCCACAATCACAACCAAAACCATGATTGCAAACATCAACAATATTTGATTACTCATAAATGGTTCAAGCAAACCAACAACTTTAGAAGGTAAATCAGCAACGGTAATTAACCAGGCAGAGACCATTGCTGCGGCAACCAAGAACATCACAATCGCTGTCGTTTGAGCTGCCCTAGAAAACAACTCTAATAACTCACTAAGCTTTAGCTCGCGGTAAATAACAGTGGCTACAAATATGGCGTATACCGCAGCAACTACAGAAGCCTCTGTTGGCGTAAAAACTCCAAGCTTTAAGCCAAAAATAATGATCAATGGGAGCATCAAAGCCCAAAATCCATCAATCAAAGATCTTGCCACTTCATTAAATGGAATCTTCGGTGGAGGCTGAATATTCTCTTTGCGAATAAGCCACCACCAAGTAAGCCACAATGAAAGACCCACTAATAAACCAGGGAAAATTCCAGCTAAGAATAGTTTAGTAATAGATAAGTTTGCTGCCACGCCAAAAATGACAAATCCAATACTAGGGGGAATGATCGGCCCTATAACCCCAGCTGCAGCAACCAATCCAGCTGATTGCTTTTGATCATGGCCAGCACTAACCATCATGGGCACCAGCAATGCCGATAGTGCTGCGGCATCAGCAACTGCAGACCCTGAAAGGGCCGACAAAATACATGCAGCAACAATAGTCACGTAACCTAAACCACCCTTAATATGGCCAACCACTCCCAAGGCAACAGCAACAATTCTTTTAGATAAGCCGCCAGCATTCATTACTTCACCTGCAAGCATGAAAAATGGGACCGCCATCAAAGGAAAACTATCAGCTCCAGCGATAACGTTCTGGGCAATAATTTGCGCATCAAAAATATCCAAATGCATCATTAAAGCGATGCCACACCCTAACAAGGCAAAGGCGATGGGCATACCCAACGCCATCAGTGCTAATAGCGAACCAATGAAAATGAAAATAGTCATATTAGATCCCCTTTCGACTTAAATTAGGAGACTTAACATGCTCAAGATCTTTCAAAATCTCATCTAGATCCGCATCATCCTCTGACTCTTTAATGGCAATAAGCTCCACATCACTAATGCGACCGCTAAACGCCTTATACAAGTGATATGAAAGAATCGGTAAAGCAGCCAACGAGAAGAAAATAGCAGCAGAATAGTACCAAGCAAGAGAAACCCCTGAAACAGGGGTGACGTTATCGAAATTAATCATCAACAGCGCAAAGCTGCCATATAGAAATACTCCAACAATTCCCAGCATCAGAATGTGACTGAGGATGTAGCACACCAATTTTCCTGTTCGCGATAGTTTTGAGACCAATGAATCAACACCAAGATGTGAGAGATCCCTCAGGCCGCCAATAGCTCCAACAAATATTAGCCAAACAAAAGCCCAGCGAGACATTTCTTCTGAGAATGCAATGCCAGAATTAAAGCCGTAACGCAAAACAACGTTACCAAAGACCAAAACAACCATTACCGCTAAACATATGGCCGTAAATAGCCTCATTATTCGAAAAAAGGAATTTATTAAAGATGAAATCATGAACATATAGCCAAAATAGAAGAAGCTCTCAGCGATTGACCGCTGAGAGCAGTACTTGATATGCCTAAAGTTTACTTATTTTTTAGAGCGCTGTGCTTCGACGGCTTTTACCAATTCTGCTGGCAAAGGATCAACTGCATTCATATCTTGCAAATACTTATCAGTAACAGGTTTTACTTTGTCTCTCATGCGAGAACGCTCTTGTGGAGAAACATCAGTAAAAATTACGCCCTGTTTCTTCACCAAATCAATCGCCTTTGCATCCATGCCACGAGACACTTTGCGCTGCTCAATTGTTGTCTCGTTAGCCGCCTCCTGAATCAATTTTTTCTCAGCTGGAGTAAATTGATCCCAAGCCTTACTGCTGATTAAAACAATAAGAGGTTGATATACGTGACGAGTTGAGGAGAGGTATTTTTGAACCTCATAAAACTTATTTGCCTCAAATGCAGCGATTGGATTGTCTTGCCCGTCAACCGCTTTAGTTTCCATAGCACTGTACAACTCAGTAAACGCTAGCGGAGATCGGAAGAGCACACGTCTGAACTCCAGTCAC
>CALKUJ010000196.1 GCA_937996825.1 uncultured Polynucleobacter sp.
ATGTGTCGCCTTTGTATACCCAAACTTTTACACCGATGATGCCGTATGTTGTTTCAGCTTCTGAAGTTGCGTAATCAATATCAGCCTTCAATGTATGAAGTGGAACACGACCTTCACGGTACCATTCGCGACGAGCAATTTCTGCACCGTTCAAACGACCAGAAGACATGATCTTGATTCCTTGTGCACCAAGGCGCATTGCATTTTGCATTGCACGCTTCATGGCACGACGGAACATCACACGTTTTTCAAGTTGTTGCGCAATCGATTGTGCAATTAATGTTGCATCCACTTCAGGCTTGCGAACTTCTTCAATATTAAGGTGAACAGGCACGCCCATTAACCCTTGTAGAGAAGCGCGCAATGACTCAATGTCTTCGCCTTTTTTACCGATTACCACACCAGGACGAGCACTGTAGATAGTGATCTTAGCGTTCTTTGCAGGACGCTCAATCAAGATACGGCTTACCGCTGCACTGGCTAATTTTTTATTTAGAAACTCACGAACCTTAATGTCGCCTTGCAACATAGCCGGGAAGTTTTTGCTATTGGCATACCAACGTGAGGACCAATTTTTTTGGACACTCAGACGGAAACCAATTGGATGAATTTTCTGACCCATAACGATTCCTTTAGTTACCCACTGTCACGTTAATGTGACAAGTTGGTTTGGTAATGCGACCAGCGCGACCTTTAGCACGAGCACGGATACGCTTAAGAACAATACCTTTATCAACGTAAATTGAAGTTACCTTCAACTCATCAATATCAGCGCCATTGTTGTGTTCTGCGTTAGCAATCGCTGACTCCAACACTTTCTTGATAATCTCCGCACCCTTTTTAGGTGAGAATTGCAAGATGTTAAGTGCGTAATCAACTTTTTTACCGCGCACCATATCAGCCACTAAGCGAGCCTTTTGTGGGGACAGATGAACACCTTTTAATACTGCAGATACTTGCATCGTCATCTCCTACTTCTTAGCTTTCTTATCGGCGATATGACCCTTGAATGTACGAGTTAACGCAAATTCACCGAGCTTATGACCAACCATGTTTTCTGAAATCAACACAGGTACGTGTTGCTTACCGTTATGAACCGCAATGGTCAAACCAATAAAATCAGGCAAGATTGTTGAGCGACGTGACCAAGTTTTAATTGGTTTACGATCACGGCTTTCAACCGCTTTCTCAACTTTTTTTGCCAAATGACCATCGATAAATGGGCCTTTTTTAATTGAACGTGCCATATTGATTACCTCTTATTCGCAGGACGGCGTGAAACACGCATATTGTCAGTGCGCTTGTTGCTACGAGTGCGATAACCCTTGGTTGGAGTACCCCATGGGCTCACTGGATTCATACCAGCAGCTGTTTTACCCTCACCACCACCGTGTGGGTGATCTACCGGGTTCATCACAACACCGCGAACTGTAGGACGCACACCACGCCAGCGCATTGCACCAGCTTTACCGATAGAGCGTAACGAATGTTCTTCATTACCCACTTCGCCA
>CALKUJ010000197.1 GCA_937996825.1 uncultured Polynucleobacter sp.
CAAAATATTTAAAACTCTATGTTTGGATATTAAGTATTTGAATATTCAAGTCAGCTATAAAAGAACCACAAAAGGAAAAGATGATGACAAAGAAACAAGGCATGATTGATATTTATAGCTGGGCAACGCCCAATGGTCACAAGGTTCACATCATGATGGAGGAATGTGGCTATCGTTTAGGGAGAGATTGGCTAGCTCACCCAATTGATATTGGTGCTGGCGATCAGTTCACCAAAGAGTTTTTAGCCATCAGTCCGAATAATAAAATTCCAGCCATGGTTGATCCTAATGGCCCGGATGGCAAACCAATCGCCCTCTTTGAATCTGGTGCCATCCTTTTATACCTAGCAAGCAAAACTGGTCGCTTCTTACCGAAAACAGACCGCGCCAAGTTTGAGGTGATGCAGTGGTTGATGTTTCAAATGGGTGGCGTTGGTCCAATGCTTGGTCAAACTCATCACTTCAGAATCTATGCACCAGAAAAAGTCGAATACGCCATCAATCGTTATACGAATGAAACTCGTCGTCTTTATGGTGTGATGGATAAAGAACTTGGCAAGAAACGCTTCATCGCTGGCAAGGATTACAGCATTGCAGACATTGCCATTTTCCCGTGGACGCGCTCATGGAAAAATCAAGGTATCACGCTTGAGGAGTTTCCGAACGTTTTGCGTTGGCATGAAGAAATTGCAGCTCGCCCTGCTGTCAAACGTGGTGTTGAAATTCTGACATCTCTAAGAAAACCGCTGAATGACGATAAAGCAAAAGAAATTCTGTACGGCAAAACGCAGTATCAAAAAAGATAAATGGCTTTGATTGATTGCTGGTTAATGCTTTAGAGTTTTAGCTCTTGCTTGTCAGCTCTTACTTTTCAGTTTTTTCTTTTTAGCTTTTGAATCATGGCTTGCAAGAATACCCACAAGGCTGGCAAGCCAGGGATGATGATCATCGCCAAAGCCACGATTGAGAAGTTTGCTTTGACCCATGGGTGCTCGCCAATCATGTAACCCAAGCTTGTCAAACTTCCAACCCAGAGGATGCCACCACCCACGTTATAGGTAGCAAACTTTGGATAAGACATCTGAGCCACACCGGCAATGAATGGAGCAAAGGTTCTAACGAAGGGCATGAATCTGCCAACGACGATGGTAATGGGCCCATGCTTTTCATAAAAAGCATGGGTTTTATCAAAAGCATCTTTGTTGAACCAACGAGAATTTTCCCAACCAAAGACTTTTGGTCCGAACCAGCGCCCAATCGAATAATTGACTGCATCACCAGCAATCGCCGCAATGATCAATAAGATCATCAATAGAGGCAAGCTCATGCCACCCACTGCTGCGATCGCACCAGCGACAAACAACAAAGAGTCGCCTGGTAAGAATGGCATGACCACCACGCCTGTTTCAATGAAGATGATGGCAAACAATAGGACATACACCCAAGGACCCCATTGATCAACAATGGTGACCAGATGTTTGTCTAAGTGCAAAAAGATATCTAATAAAAGTGAGAAATCCATTACTGAAAGACCACCGTGCTTTTGCCATTCAATAGGATTCGGTGTTCCGCATGCCAACGAACCGCGCGCGATAAAGCCATACACTCAACATCCCTGCCCACTGCAGCCAGTTGATCTGGGTCCATGGCGTGATCAACACGCTCAACGCCCTGCTCGATGATTGGACCTTCATCTAAATCAGTCGTGACGTAATGTGCAGTAGCACCAATCAACTTCACACCGCGCTGATGGGCTTGCCAATAAGGCTTGGCGCCTTTGAAGCTTGGCAAGAAAGAGTGATGGATGTTGATGGCTTTGCCTGATAACTTTTGACAGACTTTTGGAGACAAAATCTGCATGTATCTGGCCAACACCACCAAATCGATTTTCTCTTGATCAATCAACTTCAATAATTGCTCTTCTTGCTCATGCTTGCGCTCATCATTGGCACTGCTGAGTGGCATGTAATGAAACGGTATTTTGTAACCAGCGGCCAGATTTTGAAAATCTTGATGATTAGAAACAATGCTTGCGATTTCAATCGGTAAATATCCACTATGGGTTCTGAACAATAAATCATTCAAGCAATGACCCAATTTGGAAACCATGATCAACACTTTGGGTTTGCTGGCAGCGTCAAAGAGCTCCCAGTCCATTTGAAAGCTATCGCCAATTTCCTTGAATAATTCTTGAAGCTTTTTTAAGTTCAGCTCTTGAGACGTCTTGGCAAAATGCACGCGCATGAAAAAACGGCTCGT
>CALKUJ010000198.1 GCA_937996825.1 uncultured Polynucleobacter sp.
TGCTTCTTGGTAGTGTATTTTTCTGGCCTCTTCTGCAAAGTCGTGGCCAACGTCTTCAGTCTTGTTGATGAGCTCTCTCATCGCTCTCATCACAGTGGCCTGAACTTGAGCCTGCAAATGGGCATGCTCAGATCCCGTCAAAACCATGGATTGCCCTGCAGCACCTGTCATTCCAGCTGAATGATTGGCTTGAGATGCCGCTTGATCGGCAGAAACCAACTCTCGGCTAGCGCGCTTAGCAATTCTAGGGGCAGAAGGCAAACGAACAATCTCCTTGCTATCGCAAACAGGGCATGTGAGTAAGCCCGTCTCTTGCTGAGACAAGGCATCCGCTTCAGATGCAAACCACCCTTCAAAGTGGTGATCCAGATGGCAGGCGAGGTTATAGACTTTCATAAGGCAGATATGAGAATCAAATGTAAAAAATCAAGGGTAAGGGACTAAATTAATAGCAAAGTTAAGAATATTTAATAAACCCACAAAAATATTAAAACCATTAAATTGTTTGTGGTATTTGGATTTTGCCACAAAGCAAAAGAGCAATTAAGGGATAATCCTAATAAGAATTGAAATAATATTAAAAAGGTTGATTCAATCACCAATGAGACAAAACAACTGGCATATAAGTACAAAAAGAGTGTCGCAAAAGCTAGATGGCTCTGATTCATCTATTGGAGCCATGACAAGCTTTTTGAGCTTGGGTCTATTTTTAAGCTTGATGCTTTTTTCATCGATGTCTCATGCATCCAAGAAACACACCCTGGATGATTTAATCAGCATTGCAGTCAATTCAAATCCAGAAATATTGGCTGCACGAGATCAAGTCAAAGCAGTCAGCGGTCAGTTAAGTTCCGCCAGAGCAATCCCAAACCCAGAATTTGAAGGTGTCAGAGGCCAGCAACGCCTGCGCAGTGATATCAATAGACCAGGTTCAACATCATCATGGTCCGTCACACAACCTTTGGACATGCCATATACGCGTATTCCTCGTGTCAATGCAGCAGAAGCACAACTCCGTGCCAGCGAGGCAGGCAGAATCGCGAAAGAATTTGAGCTGATCGCCAAGGTTAAAAATCGTTATTACGATCATGTTAGAAGATTAGAAGAACTCAAGGCGGCCAGAGAAGATTTGGAGTTAACTCGTCAGATCCGTGATCGCATTGAACTCAGATACCAGGTGGGAGAAACTGCCAAGTTTGAGTTCATCAGAGCTGAAACTGACTATTTGAATGTGAAGATGATTGCTCAAGCGAGTCAATCAAGAGTGATTCAATCAAAATCAGAACTTCGCAGAGCTGTGGGCCCTCAATTACCGCCAGACTTTGAAATCGAAACTGTCAAAGACATCAAGCCAGTAGCGCTACCGCCTCTACCGGCACTTCTTGATGAAGTCAGAAATCAAAACCCAGAATTACAGCGTGCCAGAGCCGAACTCGAAAGCGCTGAATCTCGATTAAGTTTTGAGAAAAACTCTCGTCTACCAAAACTATCTCTCAAAGCTCAACAAAATAATGAGCCTGAGTTCACTGATCGAAGCTACGGCTTAGTTGTGACTATTCCAATTTGGGATTGGAGAATAGGTCAAGTCAGAGAAGCAGCGGCTAATGTCTCGCGTGCAAAGAACATGGTGAACCATGAGTCGCAGAACATCGAGACGCAAATTGAAATGGCTTACCAAGCATTCCAAACAATCACCTACCAAGTCGACGTCCTAGAAAATCAAGTGGTTGTTCAAGCCAAAGACGCCCGAAGAATTGCTGAAGCCTCATATAGATTCGGCGAGCGCGGCATGCTTGAATACCTAGACGCCCAGAGAACATTCAGAGCCATTCGTGCTGACCTTATTAGAGCCAAGCATGAGCTAGCTCTGATCACCACCGAAATTGAAAGACTTCGATCAAATCAACAAACCCTCTCTAAGCTAATAGAAAAGTAATATGAAACTACATATTCCAGCAATGAGTTCGATGAAACAAAATGCCCAGCTTGTCTATGGCTGGCTGATGAATCATGTAAAAAAAGGGGTTGATCTAGTTAAAGATCTTCAGTCACAAGCCAATAAAAATACCAGGTCTTGGCTCAGCGGTGTAGCTCCAGTTGTTCTTGAAACATTTGACAAACTTCCTGAATCAGTACGCAAGGTTGCCCCATTTTTACCGTGGATTTTTCTTCTACTCTTTACTCTCAATTTGTTTGGCTATTTTGATAAGGCCCCCGCTCAGGTCAGAGCACAAAATCCAAGCATTGTTTATGTCAATGAAGACATTGAAAAAATGATCACGGAAGGTAAAGCCGTTGTTGGACCTTTTATTGAAGTGATACGCGTGCCTGGAAGGATTGACTTTCATGAATCGCATCTGGCTAGAATTGGAGCTAACGTCACGGGTCGAGTGGCCGAGATGCTTGCCATGCCAGGTCAGGTCGTGAAGCAAGGTGATGTGTTGGCACAAATCACCTCTACTGAACTCACCCAATCTCAGCTATCTTTTTTGAAAGCAAAAAATACCAGTGACTTGGCTGAAAGATCTGCAGAACGCGCCAAAATTCTTTTCAAAGAAGATGTGATTCCCTTGGCAGAAATGCAACGTCGCGAATCCGAGGCAAGCAATGCCAGAGCTGAGCTGAGAGCATCACAAGATCAATTGATTGTGCAAGGCATGAACAAAGCCAGCATCAATCGTCTTGCAAAGACCGGCATCATCGAATCAATCAACAATGTCACTGCGACTATTCCGGGTGAAGTGGTTGAAAGAAAGATCAATAAAGGTCAGGTAGTACAACCTTCAGATGCACTTTTCACCATTGCCAATCTTGATACCTTGTGGGCGATTGCTCAAGTACCTGAGAGCAATGCGCCACTCATTAAAAAAGGGCAAAAGTCTGATATTCAAGTCAATGCTCTCAATTCAAAAATGATTGAAGCTAAGATTTCTTTTGTTAGCTCAATCGTCAATCCTGAAACTAGAACAGTGGTTGTTCGTGCAGAGATTGATAACACCAATCGCCAGCTGAGACCTGGCATGCTGGCAACTCTGATGGTTGAGAGTGAGCCTGTTGAAATCCTGGTTGTGCCGTCCGAAGCCATCATCAGAGAAGGTAATTATGACTATGTGTTTCAACGTGAAACTTTTGATACATTCAAGATGGTCCAGGTCAAAGTCGGCCCTGAAGGAAAGGGTCAACGCCCTATTTACTCTGGACTTGAGCCAGGGCAATCAATCGTTATTAAAGGCGCCTACCACTTAAATACCGAACGCAAAAGACAGTTAAGCGGCGGATAAAACCATGATTGAAAAAATTGTTCGCCTAGCATTAAAGCAGCGTGTCTTGATTGCAGTGATTGCAGTCGTCATGCTTTTTGTTGGCTTGATGGCTGTCAAAAAACTATCGGTTGATGCCTTCCCAGACGTCACCAACGTTCAAGTTCAAGTTGCCACAGAAGCTCCTGGCAGATCCCCTGAAGAAGTTGAGCGCTTTGTCACAGTACCTATTGAAATCACCATGACAGGCCTACCAGGGCTCGTAGAAATGCGTTCATTGAATCGCAACGGTTTATCGATTGTCACCCTGGTCTTCACAGAGAAAACTGATATCTATTTCGCCAGACAATTGGTGATGGAGCGCCTCCTAGAGGTCATGACAAAAATGCCTGTTGGTGTAGCTCCAGTCATGGCACCACCATCCACCGGACTTGGTGAGATTTACCAATACACCATTGAACACCCAAGTGATGGTAATCAAGAAATTGGTGTTGATGAATTAATTGAGCGTCGCTTGATCCAAGATTGGATCGTGCGACCCATGTTGCGTTCAATCCCTGGTGTTGCTGAAATCAATACCCAAGGTGGCTATGCCAAGCAATACCATGTTTTGGTCAACCCAGATCGCTTAAGACACTACCAAATCAAGCTGGAGGATGTCTACACAGCTCTTGCTAGAAATAACGCAAACTCAGGCGGCGGACACCTTCCTGTTTACTCAGAAAGATATTTGATTCGTGGCATTGGCTTGATTGAAAAGCCAGAAGATATTGGTCAAATCATTCTGAAAGAAGTCCGCGGCACACCTGTGTATGTAAGAAACGTGGCAGAAGTCACGATTGGTACCGAAGTACGCCAAGGTGCAATCATTAAAAACGGCACAACCGAGGCTGTGGCGGGTATTGTTCAAATGAACCGCGGCGCCAATGCTCGTGAAGTCGTTACCCGAGTGAAAGAGAAAGTCAAAGAAATCAATGAAGGTAAATTGCTGCCAGAAGGTATGCAAATTGTGCCCTTTTACGACCGAACAGTTTTAGTCAATGCGGCCATGCTCAACGTTGCCAAGGTATTGATTGAAGGCATCATCCTGGTGATCATTGTTTTATTTGTGTTCTTGGGTGATGTGCGCTCTTCCTTGATTGTTGTGGCAACTTTGGTACTAACCCCCCTCTTGACTTTCTTGACCATGAATCACTATGGCATTTCTGCCAATCTGATGTCACTGGGAGGTCTCGCGATTGCGATCGGTATCATGGTCGACGGCTCGGTGGTGGTGGTTGAGAATACCTTTGCCAAACTGGGTGAACGACTGAAAAACGGCGAATCAAAGAACAGGATTGTTCTTGAAGCTGCTGCAGAAGTCGGCACCCCAGTTCTGTTTGGTGTTGGCATCATTATTTTGGTTTTCATGCCGCTCTTGGCCCTCGAGGGCATGGAGGGCAAGATGTTTGGGCCTTTGGCAATGACGATTGCCATTGCTCTGACGATTTCACTTTTACTGTCTTTCACCCTCTCACCAGTGATGTGCTCCTACCTCTTAAAAGGTGGCGCTGAACACGATACGAAAGTGGTCAGTAAGTTGAAAACACCTTATATGAGGTGGTTGAACTGGTGCTTAGAAAACCCAAGCTTGGTTGTTAAGCGAGCTGTGATTGCCCTTGGCGTGAGTCTCTTTGGTTTCGTTTTATTGGGTAAATCATTCATACCAGTGATGCAAGAAGGCTCGATCACACCCGTGATTGTGCGTGCACCGAATATCTCACTTGAAGAATCAATCAAGTTGGAATTTGAAGCCCTAAAAAGAATCATGACCATTGATGGGGTAGAAAAGGTTGTTTCAAAGTTGGGTCGTGGTGAGTCCCCCGCAGACCCAGGGCAACCCAATGAGTCAGATCCAATTGTCACATTGAAACCTCAAGGCGATCGAGATTTAAACCAAGAAGAGATTTCAAATCAAATTCGCGACAAATTAAAGTCTTTGCCTGGTATTGAACTAGCGATCTCACAACCGATTGCTGCTCGTGTGGATGAGATGGTATCTGGCGTTAGATCTCAGGTAGCGGTCAAGATCTTCGGAGACGACCTCGAGCAGCTGAAAAAACTCGGCGGTCAAATTGGCTTGATCCTCTCAAATACCGCTGGTAGTACTGACCTCAGAATTGAACAAGTATCAGGTCAAAACTATTTAAACATCAAAATCAATCGTGACGCAATTGCGCGCTATGGCATCAACGTCTCTGATGTGAATGATGTGATCGAAACAGCGATTGGCGGTAAGGAAGCAAGCTTGGTGTTCGAAGGAGAAAGAAGATTCCCATTGGTGCTTCGTTATCCAGTTCAATACCGTGAGAACGTGAATGAAATTGAGAAAATCACTTTGACATCACCCAATGGTGCCCTTGTATTGATGCGAGATCTTGCTGAGATCAGCATCATCGATGGCCCTGCTCAAGTTTCTAGAGAGTCTGGTAAGCGCCGCTTGGTGATTGGTGTCAACGTTAGCGGTCGTGACTTGGGAGGTTTTGTGAAAGAAGCCCAAGAAAAGATTGCTCGCGAAGTACCACTTCCTAACGGCTATACGCTTGACTGGGGCGGCCAGTTTGAAAACATGCAACGCGCGATGGCTCGTTTGATGATCATCATTCCATTGACCATTTTGGCCATTTTCTTCTTGCTGTTCATGTTATTCAAATCAGTGAAGCTAGCAGGCTTGATCATTTTGGTCTTACCTTTCGCCTCGATTGGCGGTGTGTTTGGCCTATTAATTTCTGGTGAGTACCTATCAGTTCCGGCTGCAGTTGGGTTCATTAACCTGTGGGGTATTGCTGTTCTGAACGGTGTGGTCTTGGTCTCCTTCATCAAGCAATTGCGTGAGGATGGACGAGACCTTAGGGAGGCTTTGATTGAGGGTTGTTCACACCGGTTCAGACCTGTGATGATGACGGCTTGCGTGGCCATGTTGGCTTTGGTACCAATGTTAATATCCAGCGGTCCAGGTTCTGAAGTAACCAAACCTTTGGCGATTGTTGTGATCTCAGGATTGATCACATCCACATCATTGACCTTGTTAGTTTTACCAGTCTTGTATGGCAAATTTGAAGAGAAGGAAGTTGAAGCATGAAAGAGTTAAAAGCAATTATTCGACCAAATAAACTCGCACTGCTGCGCAACAAGCTCATGGAAACCCCTGGATTTCCAGGTATGACCATTTCAAAGGCTGAGGGCTGCTCTGCTCCTGACAAAGTGAGCAAGAGCAGTATCAAAGATGAATTAACTGATTACACCCAAAAGGTCAGAGTTGAAATTGTTTGTCCTGATGAAGTGGCTGATCAGTTAATGGATGCAATCATCTATGTTTGTCAAACAGGACAAATCGGTGATGGCATCGTTTGGATGACAGATATTGATAAAGCCAGCTTTATTGCCAAATCAAAGTAATTTGATTTAAACCTGCCGCCTTGGGGTCGACTCAAGGCCTAAGCTGCACCCTTAGCTTGACCCCTACTCTGGCCCTGAAGTTGGCGCTGGCGCTCAAGGTGGTAAACAGAGATGATTGTTTTAACGTCTGTGATCTTTCCCTCTGCAATCCACTCATGCATTTCATCCAAAGTGGCTGCAAACACATCTAAGAACTCACCCTCATCCAGAGCTCTTTCGCCCAAGCTCAGATCTTTGGCCAGATAGATGTCAATGAATTCCGTTGAATAAGAAATCACCGGATGAATTCTGCCAAGGAACTCCCAAGTTTTGGCCGAATAGCCAGTCTCTTCTGATAGTTCACGCTGGGCGCACAACAAAGGATCTTCGCCTGCTTCCAGCTTTCCTGCTGGTATTTCAATCATGGCGGCATCGACAGGATAGCGGAACTGCCTTTCTAGCAAAATGCGGCCATCATGCAAGATGGGCACGATCGCTACCGCACCCGGATGAATCAAATACTCACGATAAGTGGTATTCCCATCAGGCAACTGAACGATGTCTTTTTTTAGATGCAGGAATTTTCCTGAATAGACATCTTCAGAAGATGTGGGATGCTCACGTAAATGAGCATCAGATTCAGGTAAATCGGAGAAACTTTTTTCTGGCTTAGAGTTTGACTTAGGATTTGACTGGGATGAACTCATGATGGAATGAGTGATCTACTTGATCAACCACGAGCATCGTTGCGATGCTTCATGAGAAAACGCCAAGTGAATCCTGGGAATGCAGCCACCAAAAATAGACAGATGCTGACTGCAAAGAACTCCCAGCGCTTTTGGAAGACATTACCAATCATGCTTTCCAATGAATAACCAATCAAACCAATCAAAGCGTACCAAAACACCATTTCTAATAAGCACCAACCCACGTGCTTGTCTTTGAGTGTTTTGAAGAATAAAAATTTGGGGCTAACATAAGCAGCATTGGCAGCCACCAAGGCCACCAATATCAAAATCCAAGATTCAATGCTTAAGCTAGTAGGCGCCATAATTAACTCAATAAAGTGGTTGACATGGCCCTTAAACAAAGCGCCATCAATGTTGCTGGGAAAATACCGCACAACAGAACAAACAAGCCATTCAGAGTAAAGACTGTTTTAACAACCAAGCCACCTTCAATCGCGGCAGTTTGAGTTGGCTCATCAAAGTACATGCACTTAACAACACGCAAGTAATAGAATGCGCCGACCAATGAAGCCATCACAGCGATGATTGCAAGATACAAGTGGTCGCTATCAACCAAAGCTTCAAGAATCGATAACTTGGCAGCAAATCCAACCGTTGGAGGAATACCTGCCAAAGAGAACATCAAGATCAGACCGATGAAGGCCATCCATGGATGACGGCGATTTAAGCCCTTAAGATCATCCAATGTTTCGCATTCGTAACCTTTGCGAGACAAAAGCATCAATAAACCGAATGAACCCAAAGTGGTTAATACATAGGTCACAGCGTAGAATAAGGCTGCGCTATAAGCGTGTTCGTCAAAAATCGACAACATGCCAAGAATCATGAAACCCATATGAGAAATCGTTGAATATGCCAACATTCTCTTGAGATTGGTTTGAGCAATCGCGGTCAAGTTACCAACCACCAAAGACATCACCGCCAAAATCATGATCATTGGCTGCCAATCATGAGTCAATGGCAATAAGCCTTCTACCAATAGGCGGAATAACAATGCAAAGGCTGCAACCTTTGGTGCACCTGCAATCATCAATGTCACAGCAGTTGGCGCACCCTGATACACATCAGGCACCCACATATGGAACGGTGCAACACCTAGCTTGAATGCCAAACCTGAAACAATGAAGACCACAGCAAAAGCCAATACCAAACGGTTGATACGCTGATCGCCCACTGCTTTGAGGATTTCATCAAGGTCAAGGCTGCCTGTGGCACCGTAAAGCATTGACATGCCGTATAACAAGAAACCTGAAGCCAAAGCACCCAAGATGAAGTACTTCATCGCAGCTTCAGTACCCAGAGCAGAATCGCGCTTCATCGCAACCAAAGCATAGGTCGGTAAAGCCAATAACTCCAAGCCCAAATAAAGGGTCAATAAATTAGAGCCGGAGATCATCACGCATTGACCCAACAAGGCCAAAAGCGTCAAAACAATGAAGTCCACTCTGAACAAGCCACGGTCCATCAAATATTTCTTTGAATAGACCAAGGTCATGAAAACCGCCAAACAAGCGACTGATTTGAGGATGCTCGATAAGGCATCCACCACGAACATATCATTGAAAGCATGCACTGGTTGATCAACAGACTGCAAACCAAAGGCAAAGCTCAAGCCAAGCAACAAAGCCAAACTGATCTTATAAGTCAGCTCTGTACCACGTGGGGCATAAAAAATATCTTCATCTGATGCCTGTGGCTCATTCATGAAAACAGTCATCAATAGCAAACATGCCACCGTCAGGAGCACCAGCTCCGGTAACATCGCAATGAGATCAATCGATTGCATAAATATCTCTTTCCTCTTTCAGGATTAAAGTTTGCTGACTGCCACGTGCTTTAACAGCTCGATAACAGAAACGTGCATCACATCAGTGAATGGTTTTGGATAAACGCCCATGCCAATCGTGAAAATGGCCAAGACACTCATGATTAAAAATTCACGTGCATTGATATCGGTCAGCTCTGCAACGTGTTGGTTACCCACATCGCCAAAGAACACTCGCTTGGTCATCCACAATGAATAAGCAGCGCCCAGAATCAAAGCCGTGGCTGCCAAAATACCAATCAAGAAGTCATAATCAACGGCAGCCAAAATGACCATGAACTCACCCACGAAACCTGAAGTAGCAGGTAATCCGCAGTTAGCCATGGCAAACAAGACTGCAAAGGCTGTGAACTTAGGCATGGTATTGACCACGCCACCGTAATCAGCAATTTGACGTGAGTGCATGCGGTCATAGAGCACGCCAATGCTCAAGAACATCGCAGCTGAAATAAATCCGTGAGAGATCATCTGCACAATCGCACCTTCAACACCCATTGGATTGAAGATGAAGAATCCCAAGGTAACAAAGCCCATGTGTGCGATGGATGAATAAGCCACGAGCTTTTTCATATCCGCCTGAACCAAGGCCACCAAACCAATATAAATCACTGCCACCAATGAAAGTGCAATCACGGCTGGAGCCAAGTATTGACTTGCATCTGGTGCGATCGGTAATGAGAATCTCAAGAAGCCGTAGGCACCTAACTTCAACATGATCGCAGCCAACACCACTGAACCGCCGGTTGGCGCTTCAACGTGGGCGTCTGGCAACCATGTATGAACTGGCCACATTGGCACCTTCACAGCGAATGCCATGAAGAATGCGCCAAAAATAAGAACTTGCTCAACGATGTCCAACTTGGCTTTGTGCCAAGTCAAAATATTGAATGTATCTGTCACGTTGTACAAATACAAAATAGCCACCAAGGTTAAGAGTGAACCTAGCAAGGTGTACAAGAAGAACTTGAAGGCCGCATACACACGATTCGGACCACCCCACACACCGATGATGATGTACATTGGGATCAAAGTTGCTTCAAAGAATACATAGAACAATAAGCCGTCCAATGAGGCAAAGACGCCAATCATCAGGCCAGACAAAATCAAGAACGCAGCCATGTACTGAGACACGTTCACAGTGATCACTTCCCATGCAGCAACCACAACAATCACGGTGATAAATGCTGTTAGAACCACGAACCACATCGAAATACCATCAACACCTAAGAAGTAGTTGATGTCATAACGTGGCACCCAAGATACTTGCTCCACAAACTGCATGGCCGCAGTACTTGTGTCAAAGCCGGTGACCAATGGCAAGGTGGCAGCAAAGCTGATCAAAGAAGCAATCAAGGCCATGATGCGAACATAGCCCTTGCTGTTGTCCGAACCAGTGAACAAAATAATCAAACCGAAAATGATCGGTAACCAGATGGAGAAAGAAAGAATCATATTGGGGCGCTCTATCTATTGTTTTACTTCATGGAGCCCAAGTGGGTATATAAAATCCAGCCGATCAAAGCAATCAAGCCAAGAATCATTGCAAATGCATAGTGATACAAGAATCCTGATTGAACTTGACGAACATTGGCCGAGAACCATGCAATCACACGGGTGCTGCCGTTGACTACCAAACCATCAATCAATCCTTGATCAGCACGTTTCCACAAACCAGTACCTAACAATCTTGCACCTTTAGCAAACACCGCCTGGTTGAAATCATCCATGTAGTACTTGTTATCAAGAATGTTCTTAACTGGTGCCAATACGCGGGCAAAGAAAGCTGGAATCTGTGGCAACCACAGATAAAAGACAGCCGCTGAAACCACGCCACCAAGAGCCAAGTACAAAACAGGCGTATGCAATGAGTGCGCCACCATGCCCAAAGGACCAGTGAAAGCAGCAGCCAATTCTTTCATGGCCACATGCTTACTTGCATCAACAAAAATAGCATTGCCAAAGAAATCGCCAAATAACATTGGACCGATCGTGAGATAGCCCACAATCACAGATGGGATCGCTAATAGAACCAATGGCAATGTCACTACCCATGGAGACTCATGCGGCTTTTGACCTGGAGCCAAACCGTGGTGATGGTCATCGTGGTGATCATCGTGAGCATCATGACCGTGATCGTGATGAGCTTGACCAAAGCGCTCTTTACCGTGGAACACCAAGAAGTACATTCTGAATGAGTAGAAGGCAGTGATGAACACACCTGCCATCACAGCAAAGAAGGCAAAGCCAGAACCAGTGATGGTGCTCTTAGCAACCGCTTCAATGATTGAATCTTTTGAATAGAAACCTGAGAAAAATGGTGTACCAATCAACGCCAAAGAACCTAATAAAGATGTGAGCCAAGTGATTGGCATGTACTTCCACAAACCACCCATGTTGCGCATGTCTTGATCGTGGTGCATACCCATGATCACACTACCAGCGCCCAAGAACAACAAGGCTTTAAAGAAAGCGTGTGTCATTAAGTGAAATACTGCGATTGGGTAAGCTGACACGCCCAAGGCAACAGTCATGTAACCCAACTGAGAAAGTGTTGAATAAGCAACAACGCGCTTGATGTCGTTTTGCACAATGCCCAAGAAACCCATGAACAAAGCAGTGATGGATCCAATGATCAAAACAAATGACAAAGCGGCATCAGATAACTCAAACAATGGTGACATACGGCTCACCATGAAAATACCAGCAGTCACCATGGTTGCCGCGTGAATCAAAGCGGAAATAGGTGTTGGGCCTTCCATTGAATCCGGTAACCAAACGTGTAATGGGAACTGTGCTGACTTACCCATTGCGCCAATAAACAAGCAAACGCAAGCCACTGTGACCAAATTCCAATCAGTGCCAGGCAAGACCTGTTGAACCAACAAATCTTTTTGTGCAAACACACCGTCATAACTCATGCTGCCGGTATAAGCCAACAAAAGACCAATACCAAGGATGAAACCAAAGTCACCCACACGGTTGACCAAGAAGGCTTTCATATTGGCAAAGATGGCTGTTGGTCGCTTGTACCAGAAACCAATCAACAAATAAGACACCAAGCCAACAGCTTCCCAGCCAAAGAAAAGCTGCAAGAAGTTATTGCTCATCACCAACATCAACATTGAGAAGGTGAACAAAGAAATATAGGAGAAGAATCGGGCATAGCCCTCGTCTTCTGCCATGTAACCAATGGTGTAAATGTGCACCATCAATGAAACGAATGTCACTACCACCATCATCATGGCAGTCAATGGGTCGACCAAGAAACCAACTTCTAAGCTTAACTCACCCAACTGCATCCAGGTGTAGATGGTTTCATTGAATCTTGCACCAGCCATCACGTCATTCAAGACCATGAATGAAAGGATGCATGAAATAGCCACACCTAGAATCGTGACTGTGTGCGCAGCTGAGCGACCAATGAGATTGCCCAAGAATTTAGTACCAAACAAACCAGCAATCGCGGCACCCACCAATGGGGCCAATGGAATTGCTAGTAATACAAGAGGGTTCAAGATTGGAGTAGTCATATGATCTGTCTTAACCCTTCAGTTGTCCGAGGTCTTCAGCATGGATCGTGTCTAGCTTACGGAACATCGTGACCAAAATAGCCAAGCCAATGGCTGCTTCAGCAGCTGCCACGGTCAAAATAAAGAATACGAATACTTGACCAGCCATGTCTCCAAGATAGTGAGAGAAGGCAATGAAGTTCAAATTAACGGCCAATAACATCAATTCCAAGGACATCAACAACACAATGATGTTTTTGCGATTCAAGAAAATGCCAACCACGCCAATTGCGAACAAAATGGCAGCTAACACTAAGTAATGAGCTAAGGTGATTGTCATGAATAAATCCTTTTTCCGAAATGTCTCATCATCACTGTCCTAAGATTCTTTTTTGGCTGATGAATCAGCATTCATAGAGGTGACCATGCGCACGCGATCTTCTTTACGTGTACGAATTTGCTCAGCAATATCTTGAGTTTTAGTGTCTTTGCGACGACGCAATGTCAAAGCTACTGAAGCAATGATTGCCACCAACAGAATCACGCCAGCTACTTCAAAGCTAAATAGATATTCTGTGTACAACAAAGTACCTAATGCTTTGGTGTTATTAGCAGCCACTTCTGGACTTAGATTTTGAACTGGTTGCGTTGTACCAATAAAGCCACGAATTAACACAATCGACATTTCAGCAACGATAACCGCACCAACCAAAGAAGCCACTGGCATGAATTGCTTAAAGCCTTTACGCATGTGATCCA
>CALKUJ010000199.1 GCA_937996825.1 uncultured Polynucleobacter sp.
ATTGCTATTGGCCTTCATGGCATAGTGAACTTGTGCTCGACGCTCGCCATTTGGTTTAAAGCAGGCCTTTTCGTAGGCATTAAAAGCATCTGTCAGAGCTTTTCTGCTGTAAACATAAGTGGGGGTCCCAAATTCTTTGGCAATTTGGGATAGCGGTACATTCTCAGCAAACCATTCTTGCTTGTTGATTGAGAAGCCATTTAAGCTTGGAACTGAATTCATTTGGAATCTTTCGCAGGGGGCCACTGTTTACCAGTGGGTTCTGCTTTTTCAGGTTGAGTTGGAGCTGGCGGTATGTTTGGTAGCGTGAGGGGTCCACGTACCCCGCATCCGAAGAGGGATATTGCTACACAAAGAAGCCAAGTCCTAGATACAATAAAACGCATAAGATTAAGTATATAAATGATCTCTGACTATAGCATGGCCAATACAAAAATGATGAACAAAAATATAGAAACATTATCAGACGCTAGTTTTTACGCAATTGCTGAAAAAACATTGAAGGCCATTGAAATTTCTTTGGAAGAAGCCTTTCAGGAAACAGATTTAGATCTTGATATCTCAAGACAGGGTGGCAATGTTGTGAATATTCAATTTGAAGATAAAAGTGTGATTGTTGTGAACACGCAATCACCACTTCAAGAGATTTGGGTGGCTGCTAAAGAGGGTGGGTTTCACTACAAGTGGGCTGGAACTCTTCAAGAGCCTCTCTGGTTAGACACAAAAACGGGCGCTGAACTTTTCAGCGAATTAAGCCGTCTCGCTAGTCAACAAGCCAAAAAAAATTTAGTGGTTAAGTTTATTTAAGGCTGCTCTTAATCTAAGGTGCTTGTTCTGCCAAAGAATGGAACAAAGGCAGGAATTGTCCAATCGCCGTCCTGCTGAGAAACTCCCGCCGGAACTGGTCGTGTTGATTCTGGAACTCCGTTGAGTGCTGTCTTCATGTATCTGATCCACATTGGTAGTGCTAAGCCGCCACCAGTTTCACGATCACCCAAGCTTTTTGGTTTATCAAAGCCCATCCATGCAACTGCCACCACATCTGATTGGTAACCTGCAAACCACGCATCCATCGACTCATTCGTGGTGCCGGTTTTACCAGCAATATCAGCTCTACCCAAAGCAGGTCTGGCTGAAGCAGCCGTTCCAGATTTAGTGACTTCTTGAAGCAAGCTATCCATCACAAAAGCAGTGCGTGCATCCAAAGCTCTTAGGTTCGGATCACCTGCTTTTTGTGGAGTTGCTTCAAATAAAACATTTCCTTTTGCGTCGATTACTTTGCTGATCAAATAGGGTTCAACGCGAAAGCCACCGTTGGCAAATACGCCATAACCTGTGGCAAGCTCAAGTGGTGTCACTGAACCAGCACCCAAAGCCATGGTTAAATAAGGTGGATGTTTTTCTGCTTCAAAACCAAAGCGTTGAATGAAGTCCTGAGCGTAACGCGGACCAATTTTTCTGATGACCCTGACAGAAACCAAATTTTTAGATTTCGCTAGAGCGGCTCGAATTTTCATCTGACCTTCAAACTTGCCATCGTAGTTTTTAGGACTCCACATTTGACTACCGGTTTCAAGAGCACTAATAGAAAGCGGAGCATCGTTCACCAGAGTATTCGGCATGATGCCTTTTTCAAGAGCAGCAGCATAGATGAATGGTTTGAATGATGAGCCAGGCTGACGCTGCGCCTGAGAAACGCGATTGTATTTATTTCTGTTGAAATCAAAACCACCAACCAAGGCACGGATACCACCATTGTTAGCATCCAGGGCCACAAAGGCAGCCTCAACTTGAGGCATTTGCGCCAGAATCCAACGACCATCTGATGGTAGGACTCGGATAATCGCGCCGGGTTTGATTTGTTGTTTTGGTTGAGCTTTCTCTGACAGTGCAACTGTTCCAAGCTTTAGATCATCACCTTTGATGGTGACAGTGTCACCGGTGGCAATCACTGCCTGAATCTCTTTTGGATTAACTGCAATGACCACGCCCGCCAATAAATCATCACTGCTTGGATGATCGCTTAAGACGTTATCAATCGCTCTCTGTCGCGCAGTTAAATCATCTGGAAGTTTGATGTAGCCTTCAGGTCCTCTGTATTTATGGCGCAACTCATAATCCATGATGCCTTTTCGAACCGCAGAATAAGCCGCATCTTGTTCGGCTTTTCTGAGTGTTGTGATCACAGTCATTCCCTGCGTATAAATACCATCGCCATATTCGCTGATCAGTAGCTGGCGAACCATTTCGGTCGCAAAGTCAGCCTTGGTTGTGAACTCTCGTCCCACGCCACGAACATGAAGGGTTTCCGTCATCGCAGATTGGTACTGGCTTGGTGTGATCATTTTTAAATCACGCATTCTTTGCAAGATATATTCTTGACGAATTTTTGCGCGACGGTAATTCACAACTGGGTTGTATGCAGATGGAGCTTTTGGTAAACCAGCCAGCATGGCTGCTTCAGCAATCGAAATACGCTGAATATCTTTACCAAAATAAATCTGAGCGGCACTACTGAATCCGTAAGCTCGTTGTCCCAAATAAATTTGGTTCATGTACAACTCAAGAATTTGCTCTTTCGATAGATTCGCTTCAATTTTCCAGGCCAGCAAAACTTCATAAATCTTTCGAGTGAATGATTTTTCATTCGTTAAAAAGAAATTTCTGGCCACCTGCATGGTGATTGTTGAGGCGCCTTGGGAAAGTCTGCCTCTTAAATTGGCAAGGGTGGCTCTTAGAACGCCCCAGTAATCAACGCCACCATGCTCATAAAAACGCTCATCTTCAATCGCAACAACTGCATTTTTGAGATAACTTGGAATCTCTTCGATAGCAATGATGTTTCTACGTTCTTCGCCAAACTCACCAATCAATGCATTGTCAGCGGTGTAAATGCGCAGTGGAACCTTGGGCTTATAGTCAGTGATGGTGTCTAGATCGGGAAGATTAGGTTTTGCAACAACCAGTGCATAAACAATCACCAGGCCTAACAAGATGAGGCCAGCACTACCCAAGAAAATTCCCCAACGAATTAAATATTGCTGCCAATTACGTTGTGGTTTTCTGGATTGTGCACCTCCGCCTAAGCGTGAGGGTGGTCTGACAGGCTTGCGAGATTCACTCATGTCTTGATTATAGAGATAGCTTGAAAAGAGGGGGTGAAAAAAAGTCAGGTAAACCCTGACAAAAACTTCAGATTTTTCTGACAAGAAATCAGCATTTCACTGATTTATGAAGATATCCCCAATTCAGATAATCCTTCGATGATCAAACGTACCTTCACTTCAGACTCTTATGACAAGGCTTTTTCGGAGCAAGCGATAAAAACACCAGTTTTTCAAGAAAATTTCATTAAAAAATTGACCGGTCAGCACGTTAAATATCTTTACTCGAAATATGGGCTTTTGCTGATGTGTTTTATCAATCTATTGGGAGTCTTCGCCCTCCTGGTTTTTATGCTTAGCCAATTTCATGAGATTCAACAAAGCATTGATGTGGGGCGTAGCAAAGTCACGAAATTAGAGAGTTTGGTCAAGGTGCTTGGGGAGCATTCAGAGAAAAACCAAAACCAAGCATCATCCCTGCATGAGTCGCAGCCTCCTGCAGAGCCAATGATCAATGAATTGAATATCAGATATTTGGGTTTGATCCAAATGGGCCACTCATTCAAGGCCCTCTTAGAGCTTGATGAAATCACTAACTTCTTTAGCAAGGGACAAATGATTGGTGATCGTTGGTTGATCAAATCATTTGATCAATCTCAATTGGTGTTGGAATCAATCAAGGGTCAGCAAATGACTATTCTTTTGGAGCAATGAGCATGAATCAAAGAAGATTGTGGCTAAAGTCATCTCTGATGATGTTCGTGATTCCAGGTGTCAATGTGCATGCCCAAGAAGGGATTTCAGATAAATCTATCACTCTTAAATTTTCATCCGTAGATCTTCGACAGTTGTTACAACTTCTAGCAGATATGCGTGGCTTGAATTTGATGATGAGCGATAAGGTCTCTGGCAAAACCAGTATCAATATGAAAAATGCATCTTGGCAAACAACTTTTGACTCGGTTTTGGCCAGTAAATCCCTCGGTTCACGTTTAGATAAAGATGTTCTATGGGTGGCTCCTTATGAAGAATTGGCTTTGTTTCATCAAAGACAAAAAGACCGTGAGCAGCAACATCAAATGGGGCAAATGGGAGAGTTGCGTCAAATCATGATTGAGGCCAGGATTGTTGAGGCGGAGAGAAGATTCGCACAAAATTTGGGTGCCAAGCTGGCTTATCAGCAACAGCCCAGCATACAAACTGGACATCATCTTGGTGCTTCGGGTTTGAATGGGTTTGAACCTGGAACCGCCGCCATTACCCTGTTGGGCAAGCAGGCAACTCAAGCTTTGAATATGGAACTCTCAGCTTTGGAATCAAATGGTTTAGGAAACATCGTTTCAAATCCCAGGGTATTGGCGGCTGAAAATACTCAAGCATTGATCGAGCAGGGTACCGAATTACCTTATCAGTCATCGGCGGGTCAAGGTGCTACTAAAGTCCAGTTCAGGAAAGCCAACCTTCGTTTGGAGGTCAAACCTCGGATCCAAAAAAATCAAATGATTGTTTTAGATGTGGACATCAATAAAGACAGCGTTGGATTAAAAACAGAACAAGGTTTTGCCATTGATACCAAGCATGTCAAAACGCAGGTCTTGGTTGAAAGTGGTGGAACGGTGATTTTGGGAGGTATTTTTCAAGAAAGAGAAAGAAAAGATGATGCCAAAGTGCCATTCTTGGGCTCAATTCCATTGATTGGCTTTCTTTTTCGGCAA
>CALKUJ010000200.1 GCA_937996825.1 uncultured Polynucleobacter sp.
GATGGCAACCACGTGATTCACATCTCGACCCCAAGACACATCGAGCAATGTTCCACTAACACGGGTGTCTGTCGGGGCAATCCAAGGAGTATCAAAGCGCGCGCCGGTCGTGTGCCCATGATCTAATCTCAGCGTGCTCCGCATGGCGATGCCCAGTGGTTCGTTGCGTGCTTCAAGACCGCATTGACCTAAAAGCCAATTGGCTAACAAGGATTCTGGCAGCGGCAGCGGCAGGTTGTGTCGTCCAGCAGCTTTGACTACGCCGTAAAGGTCTCCCCAGCTCGCATCTGAACCGCCTAGCGATTCCGGTGCTGCGGCGACGACAAAGCCTGACGCTTCAATGGCAGTCCATAGTTCAGTGGGCCAATGACCCGCTTCGCAATGACGAATTAATTCTGGCGTAACGAGATCGGCAAGAAGCCGTTCAATAGTAGATTCAAAAAGTTCGCGCATGGTGTTCTTCTCAACGTAGTCCAAGGCCGCGGGCAATAATGCCACGCAGGATTTCACGTGTTCCTCCACGCAGCGAAAAAGAAGGTGCCATCTGCATCAAGGCTGCTAGCACCTGCGCATGATCACTGCCTCCGTCGACGGCAGGTAAGACGTCAAGTACCTGTTGTGCGAGTTCAGGAATTTCTTGCTCAAACGCTGCGCCTAGGTCTTTTAAACAGGACGCAGCCCAAGCTGGGTTGTCACCTTTGACCAATTCTGCTGTGACTGATAGCGACATTTGACGAAGCACGATTAGGCGTGCGCTGAGGCGACCCAGAGCGTTTGCTTGTAAAGCATCTGGTTGTGGGCCGATTGCTTCGATCATCGTGTGTAAGAGTGCAATGCTGCTCAGGAAACGTTCTGGCCCGCTACGTTCGAAGGCGAGTTCTGCTGTAACTTGTTCCCAACCTTGCCCTTCGGTGCCAATCAAAGCATCAGCATCCAAACGGACGTCGTCGAAGTAAACCTCGTTGAAGTGTTCACCTCCAGCCAAGTCGCGTATTGGTCGTACCGAGACGCCCGGCGCTTTTAAATCAATGATAAATTGTGACATTCCCTCGTGACGCGCGGCTTTATCGTTTGTAGTCTCGCCTGTTCGTACTAAGGCGATCATGTATTGCGCATGATGTGCGTTAGTTGTCCAAACCTTTTGCCCATTGAGCTTCCAACTGCCATCGTTTGTCGCTTTATCGAGAATTGCGCGACTGCGAATGGATGCCAGATCTGACCCAGAATTTGGTTCGCTCATGCCAATGCAAAAATAAACCTCGCCCTTGCATATGCCAGGAAGATACTTCTGGCGCTGGGTTTCTGTGCCGTAACGCAAGATCAAAGGACCGCTTTGGCGGTCGGCGATCCAGTGAGCGGATACGGGTGCCCCAGCTGCCAGCAATTCTTCGATCACAACGTAGCGAGCCCATGGACTGGCATCGCGCCCTCCATACTTATGTGGCAAAGTCATGCCAAGCCATCCGCAGCGCCCTAATTCTCGGCTGAAGGTCGGGTCTGCACCCATCCACGAATCCGAGCGGCGTAGGGCACTGCGTTCTTTGAGAGCTGAAGCCAAAAATTGCCGGACCTCGCCACGAAGTGTTTCGACTTCGGCGGGAATGCGATGGTATTGAAAATATGCAAGCGCCATGGGTGAGGTCTTAATGGGTTGGTCAGAGGGCGGTTTAAAGGGCAGTCTGCGCGTCCGCAGCGGCAAACATCTTGTTGATGTCGCCCGAAGTCACGGGACGTTCAGGGTCGCGAAGGGGTGCCGCACCGCCCATGCCGCAGGCTGGTTCAATACTCACATGTTTGGCTTGCGCTTTCAATGCACCGACTGTGCAGTTTTCTCGTCCCAAGATAGTGAAGGGATCGTAGGAAAACTCGCGCATCGCGTTAAGGTGTGTGATTTTGTTGATGACTTCGTCGCTTAGGTGTTGAGACTGTTTCCAGAAAATGTCAGCTGATCCTGGCCAGGTGCAATCGGAGTGCGGGTAGTCGCATTCCCAAGTTACTTTGTCGACGTTGATCGCGTCAAGGTTACGCAGACCGAACTCATCCTCAAT
This sequence comes from uncultured Polynucleobacter sp., assembly GCA_937996825.1. Taxonomy (GTDB): domain Bacteria; phylum Pseudomonadota; class Gammaproteobacteria; order Burkholderiales; family Burkholderiaceae; genus Polynucleobacter. The sequence continues at coordinate 2,049 of CALKUJ010000200.1, forward strand.
GAAGCAAGTAATGATGTGCTCGTTAAAGATGTCGCTGGGCATCTTGCCGTCAAAGTTGGAGTTGGTCCATGCATTGTGATGGTTGTGCGTGAAGTTGGCGCGTTCAAGCAAGTAGGGGATCCAGCCGATGCCACCTTCGGACAATGCCATGCGCAGTTTTGGGAACTTCTTCCACATCGGCGCCCAAATCCAGTCGGCAGCAGAGTTAGAAATGGAGATTGGCATCGAGGTAATCCAGGCATCGATCGGTGACTCGTCGGATGCATGAGCCGCTTTAACGCCAGTACCGATGTGGCAGCAGATGACCACATTATTGTCAGCGCATGCTTTCCATAGAGGATCCCAGTAGCTGTTGTGGATGGATGGGTATCCATGCACAGTGGGATTATCGGAAAACGTTACAGCATGCACGCCCTGTTTGGCTAGGCGCTGAACTTCTGTCGCGGCTGCTTGCATGTCAAACCATGGCACCATCATCAATGGAATGAAGCGTCCTGGTGCTGCGTTGCACCAATCGTGTAGATGCCAATCGTTGTAGGCTTGAATGGCTGCCAGTGAGAC
>CALKUJ010000201.1 GCA_937996825.1 uncultured Polynucleobacter sp.
ATCTAAAGAGATCTGTCGCGAATAAGAAGCCTCGACCCCTAAAGCTGCCGACTCTTGTTCTTCATCTTGGCTAAAGCTTGTCATGGCAAACGCTGGCTCTGATGTAACTGTCACCGAGTTCACACCTGCCATGTGAAAACCTGCAATCTTGGATGCACCGTAATGCGCATGCAAAAACGGGCTCAGCGCTAACAAGAAGCTGAGCACCAATGCAAACTGGATGCAAATAGATTTAAATGACACAGAGATTTTCACAATTTGATTTTACCGCACGCCTTAGTTGGGTAACCAGCTTATTCATTTTGTGTTTCAAGATGATGAAATCATCTACCAGCAGCCTACGAATTACGATCAATCGCACAGTCAATTCCACGGTTTTCAATTCGTATGCCGCTCATTTCAACAAGTTCGACTCCTCTTTTATGTATCGAACTTCTTCGGGACTAGTCAAAGTAGATAGAGATTTGGCCGTAACTTCATAGAGGTTCCGAACACGAGTGAAGTATTGAACGTCCCCGAAGAATTCAAAGCGGTCAAGCTTTACACCAGCAATACAAAAACTGCTGATTCGTGCCCATAGGCGTGTGATGCTCAGCCAGCTCGCTGCCCAGCATCTGAAAACCATCGCCAAACTCGTGGTGCAAACTTTGATCGTCGTAGCGCACCACGTCTAAGCCGCTGCACTGCAAAGGTCCGTCTGGACCAAACGTCGCCATGAGTACATAACCGCCAGGCTTGACCGAGCGACGGACCAGCTCAACATAGGCGCGTCTAGCCGCTGGCTCGGTCAAAAAATGAAACACCGCTCTGTCATGCCACAAGTCAAACTGCTGGCCAACAAAGTCGTACTGGGTGATGTCGCCCACATGCCAGTCCACCTGCTGCGCTTGCAGCCCAAGACGCTGACGTGTGAAGTCAATAGCGGTAGCCGATATATCCAACACCGACACATCGCGATACTGTTGCTGTAACAAATCGTCCACCAATGTGGACTCTCCCCCACCTATGTCGATGATGGATGCCATGGGATCAGGACACAGCTTTTGAATCAAGCGAAGTGACTCACCCAAATGAGGGGCGTACCAACTGACCGCATCAAATGGCTTGCTGCGATAAACGTTTTCCCAATGGTCGGATGAGTGCATGGTGCAATCCTGTTCAAAAACAATGTTGGTCAATAATATTAGACATTACTTATTTAACAAACCCGTGCTCTCACGCCTATTAAGCGGCCAACAACGCCTGATTTTTTTGACCCTCGCCATCGCATTGCACGTGGCGTTGGCCATTGGCGCGGGTCGCTATGTGTTCACGTTCAGGCAAGCACCCAAAACCCCAGAGCTAGACGCCGAGGTTTTTTTCATCAAGGACGAGCCACCGCCGCAACTTGCGCCCCCGCTGAATCAGCCCTTTTCGCCACAAGATGCGGCTCCTGTCAAAGCCGTAACAGCTGACAAAGTACCCGCAACCATGGCCGCCCCTGCTGCACCCAGTGCTGAAGAGTGGGCGTTTGCCACCAAGTACACCAACAAAAACAGCAAAGCCTAT
>CALKUJ010000202.1 GCA_937996825.1 uncultured Polynucleobacter sp.
GCGTTCTCACCGTCGATATCAGATATCCACAAGTTGTAACCGCCATTGCGTTTGGTTACATAAGTCACACGTGTTGAAAAAATTCCTTTTTCGCCACTAAGATTTTCATAAACAAAATCAGAAATTCGATGTGCGGCAAGCCTCAAATCTGCAGAGTCAACAATGTAGCTTTTTGCGCCGAGATCTTCATTTTTCACAACGTCCCAAAGTCTAAAGCGAACTTCAAATTCACCAGATGGTAGTCGTACAACACTTCCTGCGACAAATGCATCAGCCCCAATTTGTTTGAGTGAACTCAAATCTGGGCGTTGAGATTCATCAACAACATCATTAAAGCCCAGAGGCTTGTACTGACCGCTACGTTCGAGGTCATTGCGAATGATGGTTGAGATTTTTTGTGGTGATGTGCTTTCATCGCGAAATTGAGCAAACGCGATCGGAATTTGCGTAAACCCCACGCCACTTACTTCGACACGAAACTGAGCCAAGGCAACATGCTGAATCAATGCGCTCAAAAGCAGCGCCGATAACAACCATTTCCAAAATAAGCGCTCGGAATTCTTCAACACAGGTACGCCTTAATAATGTTAAAGAAAGTGACACATGAATGTGTCACTTGCATCTGTTTCGTGTACTGACAGACGACAGAGAGATTGCAGTACCTCTCTGTATGCTTCTTTATTACTTCGCAACGTAAGCAACATCAGCGCGACGATTTTGCGCCCATGCGGATTCGTCATGGCCAGCTGATTTTGGTTTTTCGCTACCAAAACTGACCGGTTCAACTTGGCCATCTTTCACACCGTAGACTTTGAGTGCGCGAGCAACAGCTTCTGCACGTTTTTGACCCAAAGCCAAGTTGTACTCACGACCACCGCGCTCGTCGGTATTGCCTTCAACTTTAATTTTCAGTTGGCTATTGGCTGAACCGTATTTGCCATGACGCTCGACAACAGATGTGTATTCTTTTTTCACTGTGAAATCATCAAAGTCAAAGTAGACGCTACGATTTTTTGCCAGTTCGCTATTTGGGTCCATGTGTGCAGGAATGACTACTTGTGCGACTGTGGACTTTGCTGTTGAACTGTCATCAAGCTTTGGGGCGCTGCTACTGCAAGCAGACAGAATTCCAGCTGCTGCAATAACAATTAAAACGCTTTTCGTTGTGCTCATCATGTTTCTCCGTAATTTCATTGAGATTGGTCTTAGAGATCAGATAATAACATTTGTTCAAATGTATTTGGAAAAGCAACGAGTCAATCCCTCCAAAAGCGCCACCACGGCTTTTTGCTGGATTTCGTAGCATCTGCATCTTCGTCCTTGAGGTTGAAGAATGGCAGCAACAAATCCTCCATCGAATAGAACCCCTTAGCCTTGCCCTGAAGTTGTTCGACTGCAAACATAATGCCGTTACCAAAGGCCTCGCGTGAGATAGATTCGTGTTTCAAACGAACAGTTTGATAAGGAAAGCCAAACAAAATTTCGTGCGTGCCAATGATGCCACCCGCTCGAATCGTTTTGATTTTGCTCTCGTCAATGTCAAGCTGCTTGGCAATCACTTTGGCTGTACCCGACACCTCTGGCTTAAGTTTGAAATGCTCTTCAATTATTTCAATGTCCGTGTAAGGCGCAATCGTTTTCAAAATCTTGGCTGAAATCATCAAGAAGTTAATGCCTAATGTGATGTTGGGCGAATGCATGACCACAGTCTTTTCTGATAGTTTTTTGAGCATTGCCAAAGTTTCTGACTCGTATTGCGATACAGCACTGATGATGGTGATGCCTCGCTTTGCAGCCGCTTCTCCGTAATAGTTCAATCCCGAATCACCTGAAAAATCAATGATGATGTCTACCGGCTTTTGATCTAGCAATTGCGCGGCAGTGAATTCAGATTTTGAATAAATTAAACCTGGCTCGTTTGATTTAATTCCTAAAAATTCAGATACCGAGCGATGCTCCAACACGTGCGACTGTCGCACCACCCACTGCAACTGAGTTAGATCTGAATCTAACAACACTGAAGCCACAGCTCTACCCGTCTTACCAAAACCTATCAATCCAACACGCATATCAAATCTCCTTTTTGCTAGAAAAATTAAAGCAACAACAAAGCTGCCATAGCCACCAACGTAGGAAACAACGATCCCAACAGCAAACCACCCGCGCCAATGGATGCACCGGCAAAGCCATTACGCAGCAGAGCCACCCCTGCGGGGTTTGGAGCGTTAGCAATCACGGTCAGACCACCACCCGCTACTGCACCAGCCACAAGGCTGTATTTAGCTTCGTCAGAAATATCCAAAATCTGCGAGCCCAAATAAGTCAAAGCAGCGTTGTCTGTGAAGGCAGTCAGCACCGTAGTGCCGTAAAACAAAACTTGGTGATCCATGGTCGACACAATCGGTTGCAGCCACCATTGCTGCATGCCTCCCAAGACCACCAAACCCGCCAAGAAAAAACCCACCATCAATGCCTCTTTCAAAATCAGCGGATTCTGGTAGCGCTCATACGCTTGTGTAAAGCCCATGAACATCACAAATAAACTTAGAAATGCCACGGGGTGATGTGCCATGGCAATTACCGCAGCCAAGAACGCCAGATGCACTACCACCACAGTTTTAGGAATTGAATCAGCTGAACTTGCACTAGGCACATTGACATTCAGGCCCAAATGTTTACGTAACACAAGCACCGCTACTGTGGCATTGACCATTACGGCTAGCGCGGACTTCCAGCCAAACTGGTTGAACATAAAGGCACTATCCCAACTCCAAACACTAGCCACCATCAGCACAGGGGGTGCTGCATAAGAGGTGAGGGTGCCACCAATCGAAACATTGACAAATAACACGCCTAGCGCAAAGTACTTGATCCGTTCGGGCACTTTGGTGTGAAAGACCTGAGGGGCCAGCATCAAGGCCGCAATGGTCATGGCCGCTGGCTCGGTAATGGCAGAACCAAGCAAAGGCACCACACTTAAACCCAACCATGCCTTAGCTAGTGAAACACGCATGGGCATAAGGCGCGATAACGCATCGACGACAGAAATCACAAAAACCAAAATTGGCTTAGAGGCCGCCACAACCATCACCACAAAAACAAACAGTGGCTCTGTGTATTGGCGTGAGTCGGCGTATGCCATGGCTTGTGCACCATCTTGCAGCCAAGCCATACATGCCACCAATACGATAGCCCAAAAGCCAAAAACCACTTCCACTTCGCCCAACAAGTGAAACAAGCCCGAATGCTCTTGATAACGATGGGCCAGCCGTTCAAAAAATTTGGCCGAAAAAGTATGAATCAGGGCAACTGCAAATAGAAAAGCAGCCACCATTTCAATGGAGATTGAGGACATTTTGCGTACGAGGGTTTGCCGCGTGGCGGCCCGACCGACGCTAATCCTGTTGATTCAGTAGCAAATCAACACCCTTTTTTGATTCTATATTCACATCGCGTTAGAAGACAAAAACTAGCTCTTCTGAGCCCACAAAACAAAACGCACGATAGTTAGATCGTGCGTTGATTGATATGGGCTGGCTAAATCAGCTCAACACTCATCCGTGCCGTGACCGGGCGCTGCTTGTGTGGGCACATGGTGACGCAAACCCACTTGCTGGTTGTGTTCATCCACAAACACCAGTTGCGGTTCGTGCTTGGCTACTTGGTCTTCATGCACTTGCGCGAATGAGGCAATGATCAACAAGTCACCCACACTGGCACGGCGAGCGGCAGAGCCGTTGACCGAAATCATGCCTGAGCCACGTTCGCCTTTGATGGCGTAGGTGATGAAGCGTTCGCCGTTGTTGATGTTCCAGATGT
>CALKUJ010000203.1 GCA_937996825.1 uncultured Polynucleobacter sp.
ATGGCTTTGGTGAACATCGGATTGGTAATGATTTATGGCAAGTGTTCCAACTCAAATCAGGTGATGTTTGGATCATGGTTGCGGAGATGGACACAGTCAGAGATGAGATGACCGGCGACCTAGGGGTCGCCATCATGACGCCATTACTCATCGGCTCACTGATTTTATTGATTGCCATTCATTTGATTGCATATAGAAGCTTTCAACCTTTACAAACACTGGCAAAGGTCATTGCTGCTCGCGATCCTCAGTCAATCAAAGCTATCAAATTATCAAAAACTCCATCTGAACTAAAGCCTGTGATTGATGAACTGAATCATCTACTAGATCGAGTGCAAAAAGCCTTCAAACGAGAGCAACAGTTCATTGACGCGGCCGCCCATGAAATCAGAACACCGATTGCCGCATTACAACTTCACATCGAGAATGCTGTCCATGCTAAAAACGATGCTGACAGAGATCAATCATTGGCCGAGGCTCTCAACGGTCTCCGCAGAACCACTCGCTTAACCGAGCAGTTATTGACCCTCAGCCGTATCAGCGGTGCAACTGATGAAGAGCAGCAAGTGTTATCCCTCGATGGTATTTGTGGGGAGATTGTTAAAAATACCAACCCTCTCATCACTCAACGCGGTCAAAGCATTGAGTTACAGATCAAGGATGATTGCCTGATTCATGGTGAACAACACAAGATTGAGCGGGTGATACAAAATCTGATTGATAACGCCTCTCAATATGGTTCACCAAATGGTCTTATCTCAGTGACCTTGAGCAAGGTGGCCGATGCCGTTCACTTAGTCGTCAGTAATGATGGCGACACCATCCCTGACTCTGAAAAAACCAAGGTGTTTGATCCTTATTACAGGATCTTGGGTAGTAAATCTTTTGGCAGTGGTTTAGGTCTTGCAATTGTCAAAGAAATTATCCAGCAACACAAAGGCTCGATTCGGATTGAAGATAAATCAGCTGGCAATGGCGTTCGAGTAATCATCGAGTTCAAGAGCGCGATTTAATCAAACCACCTTTGAGTATTTGGCTTGGGTTTGTGCGTTTCTCAAGTATTGATCAAACACCATGGCAACGCGCCTGACCAGCAAGCGCCCCTTGGTGGGCACGTGAATTTTTCTACCCCGCCACTCTAAAAGACCAGCCTCTTCCAAATCCTTGAGTTCCGGTAATTCTCTTGCAAAATAGGTTTCAAAATCAATCTGATGTTTGTTGGCAAACTCTGCTGTATCCAACTCAAATTGGCACATCAACTCACCAATCAATTCGCGCCTAAGTAAGTCATCATTGTTTAGTCTCATGCCACGCATGGTCGGTAATTGATGTTGATCCAAGGCATGGTAATAGTCCTCAAGGGTTTTGACATTTTGTGGATAGGTGTCATCCACCTTACCAATTGATGAAATACCAAATGCCAAAAGATCACACTCTGCTTGAGTGGAATAGCCTTGGAAGTTACGATGCAACCGTCCTTCTTTTTGTGCAATCGCTAATTCATCATCTGGCTTGGAAAAATGATCCATGCCAATGAACACAAATCCCGCACCATTGAGTTGCTCAATCGTATTGGCCAAGATGTTTAATTTATCTTTGGCTACTGGTAATTGATTTTCTGCAATTCGTCGTTGTGGCTTGAAGATGGTGGGAAGGTGGGCATAGCTATAGACAGATAAACGATCTGGGTTCATCGCAATCACAGCATCCACCGTGTCTTTGAATGTCACAGGAGTTTGCTTAGGTAAGCCATAAATCAAGTCAACGCTGACTGAATGAAAGCCGTGCTTTCTGGCCCAATCAATCACATCCCTGGTTTCTTGAACGGTCTGAACCCGATGGACCGCTTGCTGAACCTCTAAATTAAAGTCTTGCACACCCAAACTGATGCGGTTAAATCCCAACTGTGCCAATAATTCAATATCAGCCTCACTGACGCGTCGCGGATCAATCTCAATCGAGTACTCGCCACCTGCTTGGAGTTCAAAATGCTCTTTGGTGTGGTGCATCAACTCAATCATTTCTTCGTGAGATAAAAATGTGGGTGTACCACCACCCCAATGAAGTTGAGTCACTGGTATTTTTTTATGAACACCCATTGCTTGGGTGACAAGATTCATTTCTTTGGCCAGGTATTTGATGTACTTCGCGCTTCGCCCATGATCCTTGGTGATGATTTTGTTGCAGCCACAGTAGTAGCAAATGTTTGGACAAAACGGCAGATGAAAATACAAGGAAATTGGTTTTTGATGAGTCGCGCATCGCTGTAAAGCAGCGACATAGTCAGCTTGATTGAATTGACCATTGAATCGATCAGCTGTTGGATAAGAGGTATAACGCGGTCCGTTGATATCAAAGCGCTTCAATAACTCAGGCTGAAACAATGGCTCAGAGCCTGCTGAGGCCAAGACAGAGGTCGGCTCTATAAAAGTCATGGGGGCATTTTAAGCCCCCATGTTTTAGTCCAAATTGATAAAAATCAAATGGATTGGTTTAAGTTAGCTAAATTAACTAAGGATTCGATCCATTAGCCATTCACAGGCATGCTAAAGCTTGGTCCCTGAGCGATGGTTTCTGGCCAACGCTGAGTCACAGCCTTCATGCGGGTGTAAAAACGCACACCTTCTGGACCATGCACGTGGTGATCACCGAACAGACTGCGCTTCCAACCACCGAATGAATGGAAGGCCATTGGTACTGGAATAGGCACGTTCACACCCACCATGCCTACCTGGATACGACTCACAAATTCGCGAGCAGTGTTACCGTCTCTGGTGAAGATCGCTGTGCCGTTGCCATACTCATGATCGTTGATCAATTGGATCGCAGTGGCAACATCATCCACACGCATCACGCTCAATACTGGGCCAAAGATTTCTTCTTTGTAGATGCTCATATTTGGCTTCACGTTGTCGAATAAACAACCGCCTAAGAAGAAGCCATTTTCACAACCAGCCACTTTTAAGTTACGGCCGTCGACAACTAATTTGGCGCCCTCTTTAACACCAGCATCAACAAAACCTGTGACCTTGTCCAAATGAACCTTGGTCACCAATGGGCCCATTTCTGCGCCTGGAGTTAAACCGTTATCAACTTTGAGCTTCTTGATACGGGTAGTTAGTTTTTCAATCAAAGCATCAGCCACATTACCGACAGCCACCGCTACTGAAATCGCCATACAACGCTCACCAGCAGAACCGTAAGCAGCACCCATCAGAGCATCTACCGCTTGATCCAAGTCAGCATCCGGCATCACCACCATGTGATTTTTTGCTCCGCCTAAAGCTTGAACGCGCTTGCCGTTTTTAGCAGCTGTTTCATAGATGTAAGAAGCGATTGGAGTTGATCCAACAAAGCTGATAGCTTTGACATCAGGGTGGTTCAATAATGCGTCCACGGCGGTTTTATCGCCCTGCACAACGTTAAACACGCCTTTTGGCAGACCTGCTTCTTCAAGCCACTTAGCAGCGAGCAAAGTCGCTGAAGGGTCTCTTTCTGATGGCTTCAGAACAAATGTGTTGCCACAGGCAATCGCCACTGGGTACATCCACATTGGAACCATCGCAGGGAAGTTGAATGGTGTGATACCAGCACAAACACCAAGCGCTTGACGCATGGTCCATGCATCCATGCCCTTAGCGATTTGCTCGGTGTACTCACCCTTGAGAAGCTGAGGAATGCCACAAGCAAAATCCACCACCTCTAAACCACGCTGAATCTCGCCTCTAGCGTCATCAAATGTTTTACCGTGCTCACGGGTGATGACTTCAGCCATTTCGTCCATACGGGCTTCAATGATGGCTTTGAAGTTAAACATCACCTTGGCGCGGCGGGTCACAGGGGTGGTTGACCAAGCTGGGAAAGCCGCCTTAGCTGCAGCAACAGCCTTAGCGACACCGTCGACGGAGGCTAATTCAACATTTGCACGAACTTGACCTGTTGCTGGCTCATAGACTGGGGTACTTGCACCACCAAAACGAATGACCTCACCGTTGATATGGTGTCCAATAGTTTCTGACATTTTGTCTCCTACTTCATTTATATTCTTAGAATTACAACTTTAGCTCTATTCTACCTAATTGACGGTTTTTAGACTTTTTATAAAGCTTTTTGCTGCGATATTGGCCTTAGGGCAATTATCAGCATGCGCCATGGTGGCAGCCTACCCAGTGACAGCTGCCAGTGTCGGTTCTACAGTCACCACAGGAAAGGGTTTGACTGACCATGCGGCCTCGGAAGGCACTGGGCATGATTGTTCTGTGATGCGGGTTTTTGAGGGTAGAGCTGTTTGTGAAAAACGCTTAAAACCAAGTGAAGTTCCTGTTCAAGACTTCAGCCGCCAACAGAGGGTGGTACCCAAATAATTGACTAATGGCCCCAAGAAACCCCTCGCTGATAGCCAGGGTGTTTTCTCAGACTTACTGCAAGGTGTCTTTTAAAGCCGGGAAAATCGGTAAAGAAACGACCTCAATACCCTCTTCACGAAGTTCAGCTGTTTCATCGACCGTGGCATGACCGCGAATGCTTCTTTCTGGTGTTTCTTGGTAGTG
>CALKUJ010000204.1 GCA_937996825.1 uncultured Polynucleobacter sp.
ATTGGCGCGGTCTGCTGCTTGGTGAAGGTCATGCGGACTTCCTGCCCGCCGGCGAAATCGACGCCGAAGTTGAGGCCGTTGACCGCCACTGCCGCCCAGCTGCCGAAGATCAGCACGAGGCTGAGCACGAAGAACGGCACGCGCAGTTTCAGAAACTTGATGTTGGTATTGTCGGGGACGAGCTTCAGGAGTTTCATCGTCTCGTGCTCCTCAAATGGTGATGTCGTTGGGGCGCGCCTTGCGCAGCCACCCGGCGACGTACATGCGGGTCAGGGTGACGCCGGTGAACACCGAGGTGATGATCCCGATGATCAGCACCACCGCAAAGCCCAGTGTGACAGTGAGGGCCGAACCCTCCTGACGGAGTTGGCGCGATTCACCGGCATAGTCGAGGATGATCCGTGGGCCGACTACTACAGCAGCCTCTTCGAGCACCCGGAGGCCTTCTTCTTTAGTCACACCTGGTGCTAGCTCAATCAACTTCATGCCATTAGGTGTTACGTCAATCACTGCTAAATCAGTGATGATGCGATTAACCACACCCACACCAGTTAATGGCAATGTGCAGTTAGGCAAAATTTTGATGTCTTCTGTGCCATCTTTTTTCTTAGCCACATGTTCCATCAAGACCACCACGTGCTTCACGCCAGCCACTAAGTCCATCGCGCCGCCCATGCCTTTAACCATCTTGCCTGGAATCATCCAGTTGGCCAAGTCACCTTTTTCGCTGACTTGCATCGCACCCAAAATAGCAATATTGATTTTTCCGCCACGAATCATGCCGAATGAATCAGCTGAAGAAAAAATCGCAGAGCCCGGTAAGGTGGTGATGGTTTGTTTACCCGCATTGATCAAGTCTGCATCCACTTGATCTTCTGTTGGAAATGGGCCAATGCCCAATAAACCGTTTTCTGATTGAAGCCAAACTTCAATTTCTTTTGGTACGTGGTTCGCCACCAAGGTTGGTAAGCCAATGCCCAAGTTAACGTAGTAACCATCTTTTAATTCTTTGGCTGCACGTGCAGCCATCTCATCACGATTCCATGCCATGATCTTGCTCCTTAAGCCTTGCTAACAGTGCGCTGTTCAATGCGCTTTTCTGGGTTCTTGTTTAACACGATGCGATGCACATAAATACTTGGTGTATGAACATCAGCAGGCTCAAATGTGCCGTTCTCAACGATCTCTTCAACTTCGACCACAGTGATCTTGCCAGCCATCGCGCACATTGGATTGAAGTTGCGCGCTGTGTGGCGGTAGATCAAGTTACCTGCTTTGTCTGCTTTCCAAGCTTTGACCAAAGCAATGTCTGCAACCAAAGAGCGTTCCATCACATATTTTTCGCCATCGAATTCGCGGATCTCTTTACCTTCAGCAACGATCGTGCCAACACCTGTCTTGGTAAAGAAAGCAGGAATACCGCAACCACCCGCACGAAGTTTTTCTGCCAAGGTGCCCTGCGGTGTGAACTCAAGCTCTAACTCACCGGCCAAATATTGACGCTCAAACTCTTTGTTCTCACCAACGTAGGATGAAATCATTTTTTTAATTTGGCGAGTTTCTAATAGCTGGCCTAAACCGAAGCCATCCACACCAGCATTATTTGAAATGGCTGTCAGATTGGTCGCCCCTGTGTCGCGTAATGCCGCGATCAATGCTTCAGGAATGCCGCACAAACCAAAACCACCCACTGCAAAAGTTTGGCCATTTTTGACAATATCTGCCAAAGCCTCTTTTGCAGAACCGTAAACCTTATTCATGAAAAACTCCCATTTGATCCAAAGATAGCTGGTTTTATCCTCTAAAACCGATTGTTTTGCCTATTATTTATTAAGCAAACAATATGCCAAACCTCCATTTATATACCATTCTATTGACGGTACCTTGACAGAATTGCCCGAAAAACCGATCAATCGCTCCAAACCCTTGTAATACTTGAGCTTAAGGAGCTTCTTTTAGCTCTTTTGCACTTTGTTAGAGCATCAGTTGAGAATGAACTTAAAATCACAGGTGTTAAATCAGTGATTGAGTGAGTCAGCAGACTCATTGATGGAGATTGCATGAATACCAGCCCAGAGCTACTTGAACAATTTGGCCCGCGTGAATCCATGGACTATGACGTTGTCATCGTTGGTGGTGGCCCCGCTGGTTTATCAGCCGCGATTCGCTTAAAGCAATTGAGCGCTGAAAAAGGTCAAGAGATCTCTGTCTGTGTTTTAGAAAAAGGTTCTGAAGTCGGCGCGCATATTTTGTCAGGTGCAGTGATGGATCCGATTGGCATCAATGAATTGATCCCTGATTGGAAAGAACAAGGCGCGCCATTAAATACGGCAGTCACTGAAGATCGTTTCATGTTCCTCACTGAGAATAAGTCTTACACCACTCCTCAGTGGATGTTGCCTGAGTGTTTTAAAAATCATGGCAACTATGTGGTGAGCTTATCGAACTTCACCCGTTGGTTGGGCACTCAAGCTGAGAACCTTGGGGTAGAAATTTTTCCAGGCTTTCCAGCCGCAGAAATTTTGTTTGGTGAATCAGGTGAAGTGGTCGGCGTTGCCACAGGTAACCTAGGCGTTGGTCGTGATGGCCAAGCCACTGAGAATTTCCAACTGGGCATGGAGTTGCGTGCCAAGTACACGCTGTTTGCTGAAGGCTCTCGCGGTCACTTGGGTAAACAATTGATCGAGAGCTATCAATTAGATGATGGCAAAGATCCACAAAGCTATGGTCTAGGCATCAAAGAGTTATGGGAAATCGATCCAGCACTTCACCAAGAAGGCTTGGTGATCCACACCGCTGGTTGGCCACTGAGTTCTGATACTTATGGTGGTTCATTTTTGTATCACTTGGAAAACAATCAAGTGGCAGTCGGATTTGTGGTGGGCTTGTCTTATAGCAATCCTTATCTCAGTCCTTTTGAAGAGTTTCAGCGTTACAAGACACACCCCAGCGTGCGCAAGTTCTTTGAAGGTGGTAAACGCATTGGCTATGGTGCCCGCGCAATCACCGCAGGTGGCTTGAACAGTTTGCCAAAGACAGTGTTCCCAGGCGGCGCCTTAATTGGTTGCGATGCAGGCTTTTTAAATGCTTCTCGCATCAAAGGCAGTCATGCCGCGATCAAGACCGGCATGTTGGCCGCTGAAGCTGCCTTTGAAGCCATTGCACAAGAACGCTCTGGCGATGAGTTGACGGCTTATCCAGAGGCTTTCAAGAAGAGCTGGTTGCATCAAGAATTAAACAAAGCGCGCAACTTCAAACCATGGATGGGCAAAGGTTTGTATGTGGGCACTTTGATGGTGGGCATTGAACAAAAATTATTTGGCGGCAATGTGCCATGGACTGTTCACACCAAGTACGCTGATCACGAGTATTTAAAACCTGCTGATCAGTGTCAGAAAATTGACTATCCAAAGCCTGATGGAAAAATCACTTTTGATAAATTATCTTCAGTGTTTATTTCTAATACGAACCATGAAGAAAATCAGCCAGCGCATTTAACACTGCGTAATTCCATGGTGCCAGTGATCACGAACCTACCGGTGTTTGATGGCCCAGAGCAGCGCTACTGCCCTGCTGGCGTTTATGAGTATGTGGACGGTGAGCAAGGCAAGCAATTACAAATCAATGCGCAGAACTGCGTGCATTGCAAAACTTGTGACATCAAAGATCCAACCCAAAATATTGTTTGGTTAAATCCTGAAGGTTCTGGCGGCCCGAATTATTCAGGCATGTAAGGCTCGTTGCCGATGCTTTTGTCTTAGTTTTTTTGATATTTTTTAAGTAGAGGTTCAAATGTCAGGTCACGGTCACATTGATCCAAGCAATAAAAGAATTGCTTTATTGATTTCTATTTTGGCTTTGTTGTTAGCCGTCACTGAAACCATGAGCAAGGCATATCAAACTGAGGTTTTAACCAAACAAATTGAAGCCTCTAATTTGTGGTCATTTTTTCAAGCAAAAAATATTCGCTTAACAGCCACAAAGCTCACCATTGAAACCACAGAGCTAACAGGTAAAACATCAGATCCAAAAACTGCCGCTGCTCTTGAAAAGTGGCAGGCTGCAGCCAAGCGCTACGACTCAGAACCTGAAACCGGTGAAGGTCGTAAAGAGTTAGCCGCCAAAGCAAAACAAGCGGAAGCAACCCGTGATCTGTACATGCACAAATATCATTTCTTGGAAATCGCTTCAGGCATTTTGCAAGTGGCCATCGTTCTCGCATCAGCAACCATCATCACCGGCGTGAGCTTACTCAGTCTTTTGGCTGGCGGCCTTGGTGTGATTTCTTTGGTTTTGAGTGGTTTGGGTATTTTTGCACCAACACTCATTCATCTTTGATTTTTAAGGTCACATGAATCCAAGTAATCTGTCAGGCATGCATAAAAAGATGATCAAACTTTTTTTATGCGCCAGCTTATTGCTTGGCGCCCCCTCTTTTGCAAAAGACTTTACTTTCACAGCCATCGGCGATCAACCCTATGGCAGTCATGAACCGTTTCAGCAATTGATCAAAAAAATCAATCAGCAAAAAGATAATCAATTAGATCGGAA
>CALKUJ010000205.1 GCA_937996825.1 uncultured Polynucleobacter sp.
TTAGTTGGGCATCAGAACTCATGCCGATATCTTATACGCTTATTGAGTAATTTGAATTGCTTGAGTGATGTATTACGAAGTTGATTGCGCAAAATCAAACGGCGATCAATTGATCGCCGTAAAAGTTTTTATGTTTTGAAATTTGGTAGCAAATTAAACAAGAACCTCTGCTTTGCATGCAGTTTTTGTTTTTAAACCAAGCTCTGCCAATAATTCACGATCGGCATCCGCTTCCGGGTTGTCTGTGGTGAGTAACTTATCACCATAGAAAATTGAGTTGGCACCCGCCATAAAACACATGGCTTGCACCGCTCTACCTAACTCCTGACGGCCAGCAGACAAGCGTACACGGGCGGTTGGCATAGTGATGCGTGCAATAGCAATTGTGCGCACAAACTCTAATGGATCAACGCCTTTTTGCTCAGCCAACGGTGTACCAGCTACCGGTACTAGATGATTAATAGGCACTGACTCTGGATAAGGATTTAGGTTAGCTAATTTAGCAATGAACGCTGCACGTTGCTTGCGAGTCTCACCCATACCGATGATGCCACCACAACAAACTGACATGCCGGCACTGCGCACACTTTGTAATGTATCTAAACGATCTTGATACTGACGCGTGTTGATCACAGAACCATAAAAATCTTCACTTGTATCAAGGTTATGGTTGTAATAGTCAAGGCCAGCATCGCCCAAAGCTTTTGCTTGTTCAGGAGCCAACATGCCCAATGTGGCACAAGTTTCCAAACCAAGATCCTTAACACCCTTGATCATGGCAACCACTTTTTCGATGTCACGATCTTTTGGTTCACGCCAAGCAGCGCCCATACAAAAACGATTAGACCCTGCTTCTTTAGCCGCCTTAGCAGCAGCTAATACTTCTTCAACATCCATCAACTTGGTTGCTTTAACGTCGGTGTGATATCTGGCTGCTTGCGGACAATATCCACAATCCTCAGGACATCCACCTGTTTTGATTGACAACAATGTTGCTAATTCAATATCACCCTCAGGAAAGTTTTCTTGATGAACTTGCGCTGCGCGCGCCATCAATTCATTCATGGGCAATTCGTAGAGCTCTAAGACCTGCTCAACAGAAATGGACGAGTATTTTTTAGGGTCATTCATAGTCATAATTGCCAATGATACAGGTCGAAGTGTTCAAATAGAGGTATGCGTTATATCGTAACTTTTATTTCTTTAAGTATCCTGACCTTCGCGTCTTATGCAGAAAAGTCATGGCCTAACCGCAGTTCAGAGCCGGTCAAAATCATCGTCACTTTCACCCCAGGTGGAGCCCCTGATATTTTGGCCAGAATTTTGGCTGAATATTGGCAAAAAGACCTTAATAATCAGGTAATTGTTGAAAATAAACCAGGCGCTGGCGGCAATATTGGTACAGAGCTCACTGCCAAAGCTCAGCCCAATGGTCACACCTTGGTGATTGGAACTGTAGGTACTTTGACGATCAATCCGTTTTTATACAAAAATCTTAACTATGATCCTCGCAAAGATTTAGAGTCGATCACTTTTTTGGCAAGCACTCCTAATGTGCTGGTATTAAACAAACAAGTTCCTGCAACAGATGCAAAAAGTTTGATTGCTTTGGCCAAATCAAAGCCCAATGATTTAAGTTACTCATCATCCGGTATCGGGACATCGATTCATTTATCAGGTGAACTATTTCAGCAATTGACGAATACAAAAATCAAACACATTCCCTACAAAGGCAGAGCTCAAGCCATGCCAGATTTATTGGGTGGGCGAGTTCACATGAGTTTTGATAACTTGGCATCTGCATTACCTTTGATTAGATCGGGTGATTTAAAAGCCATTGGTGTGACGAGTATGCAGCGTTCAATCCATGCACCAGATATTCCAAGCTTGAGTGAATCTGGCGTGCCAGGCTTGAGAAATTTTCAAGTCACTTCATGGTTCTCTTTGATGGGTCCTGCCGGGATGAATAAAGCTGATGTGCAAAAAATTGCTTTGGAGACAAAACGCATTCTCAATCTTCCTGAGGTCAAAGAGCGTTTATCAGCACTTGGCTTAGAAGCAAATCCTCAGGGGCCAGAAGCATTGAACCAATTGATTCAACAAGATTCCAAACGCTGGTCGAAATTGATTGAGGAAACAGGAATCAAAGCCGAATGAATCTAAAAAATTCCTCCCTCTCTCAAGATCTTGTGGAGCGCAGTTTGGCATCTGTGTGGCACCCTTGCACTCAAATGAAACATCATGAGCAATTTCCTTTGGTGGCAATTTCTCATGGCAAAGGAGCTTGGCTGTACGACCATGATGGCAATCGCTACTTAGATGCCATCAGCTCTTGGTGGGTCAATTTATTTGGGCATGCCAACTCATCAATCAATCAAGCACTCAAGGATCAGCTCGATTCTTTAGAGCACGTCATGTTGGCAGGTTTCACACACAAACCAGTAGTGGAGTTATCAGAACGTTTAAGCAGCCTGACCCAACACACATTGGGCCATACTTTTTATGCGTCCGATGGCGCATCCGCCATTGAAATGGCATTAAAGATGAGCTTTCATTATTGGCAGAACAAAGGATTGACCGATAAAAAAGAATTCATTTGCCTTAAAAATAGTTATCACGGCGAAACTCTCGGCGCCTTGGCAGTCACTGATATTGCAATCTTCAAAGAAACTTATGGTCCTCTGACCCACCCTGCTCACATTGTTGCTAATCCTGACTCTCGTCTTGCAACTGATGGCCAGTCTGCTAAAGATGTTGCAGCAGATGCTTTAAAAAATTTAGAAGCGTTATTAAAAACTCAATCCAAAAATATTGCCGCATTGATTATCGAACCTTTGGTTCAGTGTGCGTCTGGCATGGTCATGCATGACGCCACTTATCTTCAAGGTATTAGAAAACTCTGCGATCAATATCAAATTCATTTGATTGCCGATGAGATCGCTGTTGGTTGCGGAAGAACAGGTACCTTCTTTGCTGTTGAACAAGCGGGCATATGGCCTGACTTTTTGGCTTTATCCAAAGGTATCAGTGGTGGTTATTTACCACTATCACTGGTGATGACAACTGATGAGATTTATCAAGCCTTCTATCACCAAGATGCGCGCAAAGGATTTTTGCATTCTCATTCATATACAGGCAATCCTTTGGCTTGCAGGGCAGCCTTGGCCACATTGGATATTTTTGAAAAAGAAAATGTCTTAGAGAAAAACAAAGTTCTTGCTAAAAAGTTATCTGATGCATTTGCTTGGGCAAAAGAAGATGAACGCATCATTCACTTCAGACAGACTGGCATGATTCTGGCTTTTGATGTCAAACTAGAACATCTCCGCGACAACTTCTCAAAAGAATTTTTTGTGAACGCATTAAATCAAGGTGTCTTGGTTCGCCCAATTGGTCCGACCATTTACATCATGCCGCCGTACATCATCAATGATGATGAAATCATTCACTTATCAAATGGTATTCAAGCAAGCCTAAATACCACTATAAGTGGTAATCTTAAAACTGCCACAGCTAAAGCATGACGCTCAGATATATCAATCACTTCAATCATTTACTTGATGACCTGGAGCAGCGCTCACTCAAAAGAACGCTGAAGATTTGTGACAGTGCGAGTGCGCCCACGATGAAAATCGATGGTCAAGAAATGCTGACCTTTTGTAGTAATGACTATCTTGGATTAGCCAATCATCCCGAGCTAGCCAAAGCAATCACTGAAGGTCTACAACGCTTTGGCTCAGGCAGTGGCGCATCACACATGATCAGCGGCCACCATCGTCCGCATGATGAGTTAGAAAAAGCTTTGGCAAAAACCCAAGCAGCATTCATTCCAGAAGTTCGTGCATTATTCTTTAGTACCGGCTATATGGCCAACCTTGCTGCTATCACTGCCATCAGCAGCAGTCTTGAATCAAATCAAGTGATGAGCATCTATTCTGAAGAGCTCAACCATGCATCATTGATTGATGGGGTTCGTTTGGCTAGCAAACAAAATCAAGCCAAGGTTCAAGTGTTCCCTCACCAAGATTTATCTGCTCTTGAACAACTATTAGCGAAAGACAGCAATCAATTTAAGTTGATTGTCACTGATGGCGTATTTAGTATGGATGGCGATCTCGCTAGAGTTGCTGAATTACTCAAACTGGCTCATCAGTATGACGCTTTGGTTTTAGTAGATGATGCTCATGGCTTTGGTGTTATTGGTCAACATGGTGCTGGCATTCTTGAACATGCAGGCATTCAAAATACCAATGAAGCAGCGGGAAGAATCATTTACATTGGCACATTGGGTAAAGCAGCCGGCATCAGTGGCGCATTCATTGCTGGTCACAAGACCTTGATTGAGTGGATCTTGCAAAAAGGTCGCTCTTACATTTACACCACCGCTTCCCCACCGGCAATCGCCCATGGTCTACTCAAAAGCTTAGAGCTCATGTCTGATGACTCTTATCGCACATCGCTTAACAAGAACATTCAACATTGGAAAAAAACTCTGCGCTTGAACAAATGGTCACTGATGCCATCGGAGACAGCGATTCAGCCGATCATGATCGGTAAAAACGAGGATGCTTTACGAGTTGCGCAACAGCTCTATCAAAAAAACATCTGGGTGCCTGCTATCAGACCACCCACAGTACCCGCTGATACAGCCAGACTGCGCATCACATTCTCAGCAAGTCACACAACAGAACAGATTGATCAATTAATTCAAGCGCTGATGGAGATTGAGCATGAGCTCTAAGTCTGGTAAGTTTGATAATTCTCGCAATCCTACTAAGCATGGTTTTTTTGTTACCGGCACCGACACAGAAGTTGGTAAGACTTTGATTTCTGGAGCGTTGATCACCCAATTAAAAAAACAACACGCTGTGGTTGCAGGATTTAAGCCAGTCGTTGCTGGTATGAATTTGATTGCTGGAAAAATGTGTAATGAAGACATCTTGGCGCTATCAAGTGCGATGAGCTACAAACCACAAGAAGATTTTTTAGATATCTGCCCTTACCAACTATCAACTCCTGCCGCCCCTCATTTGGTCGCAAAAGAATCTGATGTCCACCTTGATTATTCAGTGATGCTCAAGGCCTTCAATAAGGTACGTGATCAATCAGATGCGATTGTGGTGGAAGGTGTTGGCGGCTTTAAAGTGCCTTTTCATGATGGCAAAACAAGTGCTGACTTTGCCCAAGACATGGGTCTACCAGTTGTCATGGTGGTTGGTATGCGATTGGGTTGCATCAACCACGCCTTACTCACAGTTGAAGCAATTCAATCAAGAGGGTTGCACTTGGCTGGCTGGGTGGCCAACACCATCGGGCCCATGACACTGCTTCAAGAAAATATTGCCACCTTAGAAAACTTAATACCAGCACCGTTACTGGGAGTTATTCCTGAACTACCCAAAGAGTTCATTCAAACGCCTTACAGCATGAGTGCCATGGAAAAGGCTGCTAGCTATTTAAAGAATGTTTCTTAAGCTCAATTGATTAAGATTCAATATCTCTTAGCTCTCTGCGCAAAATCTTTCCAACGGTTGACTTTGGCAATTCAGTTCTAAATTCAATGAATTTGGGTCGCTTGTAATTGGTTAATTGTGTTTTGCAATACTCAAGCACTTGGTTTTCTGTCAAAGCAAGATCTTTTTTCACAATGAAGACTTTCACAGCCTCACCTGCCGCACCGTCCTTGACACCAACTGCTGCGCATTCCAGGACCTCGGGCATCATCGTCAAGACTTCCTCAATTTCATTGGGATAAACATTGAAGCCTGACACCACAATCGTGTCTTTCTTACGATCAATGATTTTGACGTAACCATCGGCTGTCATATAAGCGATATCGCCTGTTTTAAAAAAACCTTGCGCTGTCATTGATTGCTTTGTTTCAGCATCACGCTTCCAGTAACCAGACATCAATTGAGGTCCTTTGATACAAATCTCTCCAGGCTCACCAATAGCAACTGTGCGTTCTTCATTATCCAATATCAATATGTCGGTTCCCGGCAAAGGCAAACCAATTGTTCCTGTAAAGCCATCGATCAAGGGGGTGTTACAACAAACCACCGGCGATGTTTCAGAAAGTCCATAACCCTCAGCAATCGGTTTTCCAGTTAATTGTTGCCAGCGATCGGCCACTGACTTCTGTACAGCCATACCGCCACCAATGCTCACCAATAATGATGAAAAATCAATACTTGAAAATTTTGGATGATTCATCAAGGCATTGAACAATGTATTGACCGCGGGAAATATATGAAATTCTTTCAAACCATTCAACAACTTCACAAAACCTGCAATATCTCTTGGATTTGTCACTAAGACATTCAAGGCACCTGCTTTAAGTCCGAACAAACAACAGGCCGTTAAAGCAAAGATGTGATACATCGGCAATGCACAAACAAACACCAATTGCTCAATGCGCAGGCCTCTTAAACCAGGCTCAAGCCAAGCATCGATTTGCGCAATATTGGCCAAAATATTTCGGTGCAATAAAACCGCTCCTTTGGCCACACCCGTTGTACCACCGGTGTATTGCAAAAAGGCAATGTCATCGCCTTTGATGGAGGCTGGCTTAAAGGATGCTTTGGTATTTTTACCTTTTTGCAGCGCCTCTTTGAAATTAAGCACGCCCTGCAATGACCAAGTTGGTACTGCTTTTTTCACATGTCTGACAATTAAGTTAATCAAATGTCCCTTAAAACCCATGAGCTCACCAACACTGGTGACAAGCACATGTTTGACTCTTACTTGATCTTGAATGCTTTGGAAAACATGGGCAAAGTTTTCTAAAATCACCAGCGCATCAGCACCAGAATCATTTAATTGATAAGCCAGTTCTCGAGCGGTGTACATTGGGTTAACGTTCACAACCACACAACCCGCTCTCAAAGACCCCAATAAAGCGATGGGGTACTGCAAAAGATTCGGCATCATCAAAGCAATTCGGTCACCTTTACCCAAGCCTTGCGACTGTAGATAAGCGGCAAATTGCCAAGACAATTCGTCCAATTCTTTGTAAGTGATTTTTTTACCCATGCAGTCAAAGGCAAGCCTTGAGCCGTACTGATTGAATGATTGGGCAAATAAATCATTCAATGACTCAAACTGAGCCCCATCGACTTGATGCGGAACCCCATCTGGATAACTACTCAACCAAGGCTTGTCTTGATTCAAGGCATTTCCTTTAAAAAATCATGTTTGATTCACTGATTCAGAAACACTGTACCAAACTTGGGTAATTCTGAAGTAATTAGCATCCTCGCTATATAAGAGATATGATTAGGGTTAATCACCCATCAATCAAGATCATGAAATTATTACCAGAAATCTTAGAGTCTGCAGAAGTCATTCAAGCGATTCGCCGCGATATTCATGCACATCCAGAATTATGTTTTGAAGAAAAACGCACGTCTGATGTGGTGGCTCAAAAATTAGAGTCTTGGGGCATCAAGATTCATCGTGGTTTAGGTAAAACTGGTGTTGTAGGCATCATTGAAGGTTCTTTGGGTAAAGGTCGCAGCATTGGCTTGCGTGCAGACATGGATGCCCTGCCACTTCAAGAACACAATCATTTTGAACACGCTTCCCAGCACCCTGGAAAGATGCACGCTTGTGGCCATGATGGTCACGTGGCCATGCTATTGGGTGCGGCACAATACCTTGCGCAACATCGCGCTTTCAAGGGCACGGTTTATCTGATTTTCCAACCGGCTGAAGAAGGCGGTGGTGGTGCCAGAGAAATGATTCGTGACGGACTGTTTGATTTATTCCCCTGCGATGCTGTATTTGGCATGCACAATTGGCCAGGCATTCCAGTGGGTGACTTTGCCGTTACTCCAGGACCTATGATGGCTTCTAGCAATGAATTTGTCATTACCGTTAAAGGCAAAGGTGGTCATGCTGCCTTACCGCACACGAGCGCAGATCCAGTATTTGCAGCCAGCCAAATGATTGGCTCACTACAAGGCATCATCACTCGCAATAAGCGTCCAATTGATGCAGCCGTTTTATCTATTACTCAATTTCATGCGGGCGATGCCAGCAATATCATTCCTGACAGCGCCTGGATTGGTGGAACAGTCAGAACTTTCACGCATGAAGTATTAGATCTAATTGAAATGCGCTTACACCAAGTGGCTGCAGCTGTTGCTCAAGCATTTGATTGCTCTGCAGAGGTTGAGTTCTCAAGAAATTACCCTCCAACCATCAATCATCCAAAAGAAACAGAATTTGCGGTTGAGGTAATGAAAGAACTTGTTGGCGAAT
>CALKUJ010000206.1 GCA_937996825.1 uncultured Polynucleobacter sp.
AACCCATTGGGCAAATCACCACCTCAAATGGCGCCATGGAGATTGGCCAAATAATGCCCTTCTCATCATGCCCCTGCTCAATTGCAGCACCCAGTAAACGCGTGACACCGATTCCGTAACAACCCATCACCATTGGCTGGGCTTTACCTTGTTGATCCAGGTAAGTGCAACCCATCGCCTCTGAATAACGCGTGCCCAATTGGAATACGTGACCCACTTCAATGCCGCGGCAAATATCAACAACACCTTTGCCATCTGGAGAAGGATCACCAATGACAGCATTACGAATATCCAAAACCAAAGGCTCAGGTAAATCACGACCCCAGTTCACACCGGTTAAGTGATGGCCAGCATCATTCGCACCACAAACAAAATCCGCCATATTGGCAACAGTGCGATCAGCAACAACGGTAACATCAGCCCTCACACCAACAGGACCCAAATAGCCCGCAGGTGCATTACAAGCTTGTTTAATTTCTGCTTCTGTAGCAAAACGAGATTCGGCCATACCAGGAATCTTGCTGGCCTTCACTTCATTGAGCTCATGGTCACCGCGCACCAACAACATAAAGAGTTTGGCTGGACCATCCTCTTGATCGGCAGCAAATAGCAAGGACTTCACAGTGGACTCAAGCGGAACATTTAAGAATTTAGCCACATCAGCGCAATTAGTTTTGTCAGGCGTTGGAACTTTGCTCATTGCCGCTGAGGCTCTAGCACGACTGGCAATCAAAGCCAATGATTCCGCTGCTTCCAAATTAGCCGCGTAATCAGAATTGGGGCAATACACAATCGCATCTTCACCTGTATCGGCAATCACGTGGAACTCTTGACTTCCGGATCCGCCAATGGCGCCGTTATCAGCAGTTACGGCACGGAACTGGAGGCCCATTCGCTTGAAGATGCGGGTGTAAGCATCAAACATGATTTGATAAGACTTCTTAAGACCATCAACATCACGATCGAATGAGTAAGCATCTTTCATGCTGAACTCACGACCACGCATGATGCCAAAGCGTGGACGACGCTCATCGCGGAATTTCGTTTGAATTTGATAAAAATTAACAGGCAATTGCTTGTAACTCTTGATTTCGTGACGAGCAATGTCAGTCACCACCTCTTCAGAGGTTGGCTGGATCAAAAAGTCGCGGTCATGACGATCTTTGATGCGCAATAGCTCTGGGCCCATCTTTTCCCAACGACCGGTTTCTTGCCAAAGTTCAGCTGGCTGAACGACTGGCATTAACAGCTCAACGGCTCCGGCCTTATCCATTTCTTCTCGGATGATTCCCTCAACCTTCCTAATAACCTTAAGCCCCATGGGCATATAGTTGTAGATGCCGGCGCCTAGCTTGCGAATCAAGCCAGCACGCATCATGAGCTTATGGGAAACGATTTCCGCATCAGCTGGGGCTTCTTTTAGGGTACGGATAAAAAATTGACTGGCTTTCATGGTTCACTTTATAAAATAATGGATAGGCTATATAGCTATAATCAATTTATTGATTTTAAAGGATTAAAGGATTAAGGCACGAATATGCTCGACAGAGAAGGGTACAGACCCAACGTCGGCATCGTTCTACTCAATCAACGCAACGAAGTATTTTGGGGGAAACGTGTTGGCCAGCACTCTTGGCAGTTCCCGCAAGGTGGCATCCAACACGGCGAAAACCCAGAACAAGCAATGTATCGCGAGTTGCATGAGGAGATCGGTCTAGAGCCGCAACACGTCCAAATCATTGGACGAACCCGTGAATGGCTACGTTATGACGTGCCACAGGAGTTTTTGCGTCGTCCATCCGCAGCAAATACAGCTCGCCGTTCAACCCGTCAAGCTTATCGTGGGCAAAAGCAAATTTGGTTCTTATTGCGCATGGTGGGTCGTGATAGCGATGTTTGTTTGCGTGCCACAGACCACCCAGAATTTGATGCCTGGCGCTGGAGTCCTTATTGGATTCCATTGGATGTGGTGATTGATTTCAAACGTGAAGTTTATGAATTGGCATTATCGGAGTTGGCAAGGTACATCTCGCGAGGACCTCGGATGATGATGATGCCGTGGGGTTCGCCATTGGATCTTTATAAGTCAACATCACATGACCCCAAACAGGATTCGGAGCACTCTTGAGCCATCATTTATCTTTTAAGAATATTTTTAAAGTTCTACTGAGCTTATTTGCAACATTGAGCATCATTGCTCATGCTCAATACAAAACCTTGGACCCTAACGATCAAAATGATCCAGATGCTCCAAGATTTTGGGAAGAAGCCGAAGTCAAAATTCCAACCGCTCCACCATCAAAAGATCTAAAACCTTTTTATGTATCAGCCATTTCTCAGCTTCAATTTGCTCTGGATGCTCCATCGATTGCATTTGGCAAAGATGAAGTGATTCGCTATGTTGTTGTCATCACAACACCCAGCGGCGCCCAACAAGTTAGCTATGAAGGAATTCGTTGCGAAAAATATGAGTGGCGTCTATACGCGACCATGCAAAAAGATGGTGTGTGGCATAAATCTGCTAACAGTCGTTGGCAAGTCATCCGCAATACTGGCTATAACTCTTACCATGCAGCCTTGGTCAGAGATGCCTTTTGTGACAACGCGATTCCACGCAGAAGCGCCAAGGAAATTATTCCTTTGCTGAAACCTTAAGTTTTAGATCGAAAACTAAGGTTTAAATTTATTCGGGTTTGCTCACTTCTTTGCAGTCAGTTGAGAGCCAATCGATTCACCTTTAGCAAGTCGAACCAAGACATTCTCTTCAAGACCAGAGGCAATCACAGTGTCGGCGCCTGATTGAGCAGCCACCTTAGCTGCCAATACTTTGGTGAGCATGCCACCTTTGCCAATATCACTTCCAGCACCACCAGCCATCTTTTCTAAAGCAGGATCACCCGCTTGGGCTTCCTGAATTAAATGTGCATTGGAATCATTGCGTGGATCAGCACTGAATAAGCCACCTTGATCAGTCAAAATAATCAAAGCATCAGCCTCAATCAGATTGGTCACCAAAGCACCTAAAGTATCGTTATCACCAAATTTGATTTCATCAGTGACGACTGTGTCGTTTTCATTGATGATAGGTACAACACCATGCTTGAGCAGCGTTAACAAAGTCATGCGTGCATTTTGATTTCTTTGCTCATCTGCCAAATCAGCATTGGTGAGCAATACCTGTGCAGTTCTAATTCCATACTTAGCAAAACAAGTTTCATAAACTTGCACCAAGCCCATTTGACCAACAGCAGCTGCAGCTTGTAATTCATGAATATCTGTAGGACGCTTACTCCAATTCAAGCGTTGCATACCTTCGGCAATAGCACCAGAACTGACCATCACCACTTGCTTACCCATTGTGCGTAACTCAGCCATTTGAGCAGCCCAGCGACCAATCGCTGCATGATCAAGACCCTGACCACGATTGGTCACCAGCGTTGAACCTACTTTGATCACGATGCATTCTGCATCTTGTATTGCTTTGCTCACCAAGCACTCCTTAAATACATATATTTTTTATCTTTGATGATTTGATCTTTAACTTTTAATCATTAACTTCGTCGTCATCCAAGTCTTTATTTTGAAAACGTGGATCAGCTTCGTGCTCTTCCGCTTCATCGCGCTGCGCTTTTTTCGCATCAAGATCTGTCTGAATGGCATAACAAAGTTGTTGGCAACCCTCACCAGTCAAAGCTGAAATTTCAAAGACAGGTCCTTTCCATCCGTAGGCCTTGATGAAAGTCTTGATCTTGGCAGCACGTTCCTCGGCAGGAATCATGTCGACCTTGTTCAAGACCAACCAACGTGGTTTGTCGTACAAAGACTCATCGTATTTCTTCAACTCATTCACAATCGCTTTGGCTTCTCCAACAATATCGACATTGTCATCAAACGGAGCCATATCAACCAAATGCAACAACAAATTGGTGCGTTGTAAATGTCGTAAAAAACGATGCCCAAGACCAGCGCCTTCTGCTGCACCTTCAATCAATCCTGGAATATCGGCAATGACGAAGCTTCGCTCAGCCCCGACTCGCACCACACCTAAATTAGGATGCAAGGTTGTGAATGGGTAGTCTGCAATCTTGGGGCGTGCGTTTGATACGGCAGTGATCAATGTTGACTTGCCTGCATTAGGCATTCCCAACAAGCCAACATCGGCCAACACTTTCAGCTCCAATCTGAGTTTGTGCTCTTCACCAGGTAAGCCATTGGTTTTTTGTCTTGGTGCACGATTGGTGCTGCTCTTGAAATGCAAGTTACCCCAACCACCAGCGCCGCCTTTGGCTAAACATAAACGTTGACCGTGATACGTTAAGTCAGCGATGACTTCATTGGTATCCATGTCATGAATGATCGTACCCACTGGCATGCGCAATTCAATGTCTTCACCAGCGCGCCCATAACAATCTGACCCTCTTCCTGGCTCACCATTTTGGGCAAGATGTTTTTTTGCAAAACGATAATCCACCAGGGTATTGATGTTTCGATCAGCAATTGCGTAAACACTGCCGCCTCGACCGCCATCACCACCATCTGGTCCGCCAAATTCAATAAATTTTTCGCGACGCATCGAAGCGCTTCCAGAGCCGCCATGGCCTGCCACTACTTCAATACGAGCTTCGTCGATAAATTTCATAAGATCCAATAAAAAAGGCCTCGCTGTTTGGCGAGGCCTTATGCTGAGTTCTGAATGTTTTTCGTTATCTCAGTTAAGGCTAATTAAGCTGTCGGAAGTACAGAAACGAAAGATTTCTTATCTGCACCTTTAACGCCAAATTGAACATGACCATCTACCAATGCGAACAATGTGTGGTCTTTGCCACAACCAACATTCACGCCAGGGTGAACGCGTGTACCGCGTTGACGAACAATGATGCCGCCTGCGTTGATGGCTTGACCGCCATAAACTTTAACGCCTAATCGTTTTGACTCTGAGTCACGGCCGTTACGTGTGGAACCGCCGCCTTTTTTCTGTGCCATTTTCTACTCCGCCTCTGCCTATTAGGCCTTGATCGTGTTAATCAAAATCTCAGTAAAGTTCTGACGATGTCCTTGACGCTTTTGATAGTGCTTGCGTCGACGCATCTTAAAAATCTTCACTTTGTCATGACGACCCTGAGAAATAACAGTGGCTTTAACAGTTGCACCACTCACCAATGGCTCACCAAACTTCAGTGATTCGCCTTCGCCTACGGCGAGAACTTGGTCAATAGTGATTTCACTGCCTACATCCGCTGGTATCTGTTCTATTTTCAATTTTTCACCAGCAGCAACTTTGTATTGTTTGCCACCGGTTTTTATGACCGCGTACATATTGAAATCTTTCTATAAATATCCACACGACCCCGTGCCGTGTAGAGCCCTAAATTATATCCTCTAGCTATATTTCTAGTCAAAAAGTAAAATTCAAGGGAAACTAAGAGACATTCTCATGTTTTTTATAATAAAACTTAAGTAATTCAATGAGTTAAACTAATAAGAATCAAAAACAGGGAAATACCATTAGTTAATGAGCGCTAACTTACAGACAATTTTAAGTCCTATTTCAGCAGATATGCAGTCGCTGAACGATGTTATTCGCTCTCGCCTCAGCTCTGAGGTCGCCCTGATCAATCAAATTTCTGCCTACATCATTGAAGCTGGCGGCAAAAGAATACGCCCAGCCCTGTTACTTTTAACTGGTCAGGCCATCTCGAATGGCACCCCTCTGAAGCATCATTTGGACATGGCAGCCGTGGTTGAATTCATTCACACAGCGACTTTGTTGCACGACGATGTGGTTGATGAGTCTCATTTACGTCGCGGTAGAGCAACTGCAAATGCCGCATTCGGTAATGCTGCCAGTGTTCTAGTGGGCGATTTTTTGTACTCAAGAGCATTTCAAATGATGGTCGCACCCAATGACATCAGAATCATGGAAATACTCGCTGATGCCACCAATACGATTGCTGAAGGTGAAGTGTTGCAGTTAATGAACATGCATGACCCTGATGTCAATGAAGCACGCTATATGCAAGTGATTCATTTCAAAACTGGCAAATTATTTGAAGCCTCTTCTGCCCTTGGCGCCCTTTTAGCAAAAGCCACTCCGGAACAATATGCTGCTGCTCAGGCTTACGGTAAGCACATTGGCGCCACATTCCAATTGGTTGATGACATTCTTGATTACACCGCCAGTGCAGAACAGATGGGCAAAAATGCGGGCGATGATTTGCGCGAAGGAAAACCAACTTTACCGTTGATTTATCTTCTTGATCATGGCACCTCTGCACAACAGTCTCTGATCAGATCTGCCATTGAACAAGCCGAAGAATTGCCAGAGGATCTCTTTCAACAGGTCTACGAGGCCATTATCAACTCTGATGCGATCAAGTACACAGAGGCAGCGGCATTACGTGAGGCTCAACTAGCCAGAGAATCTTTGAACTGCTTCCCCAAAAATGCTGCGACACAAAGCTTGATTGATCTTTGTGATTACTCACTGAAACGCTCAAGCTAAAGAATTCTTGAGATTTTTTCTTGTCAGAAAGATCTGACAGGAAAATCAGAATGTCACACCTCTATTTGTAAGGCTTTAACAATACAAAACAAGCTTAGTTTGCTATAGTCACTCTCATGTTCTTTGCTTAAGAAAGCATTCATGGATTCGTGGCTCAATGATTGGCCTTGGTGGGCGCAAGTTGGTTTAGTAGTTTTACTTTTAGCAATTTCTGCTTTTTTCTCTATCACTGAGACCAGCATGATGGCAGCCAATCGTCACAGGATTCGGCATTTGGCTAATCGCGGCAACCGCGGCGCAAAAAATACACAAAATCTACTTTCAAGAACAGAAGAACTATTGTCAGTTATTTTGATTGGCAATAACGTCGTTAATACTATTCTTCCGGTTTTGTTAACAGCTATTGCAATGCATGCTTTTGGTAATAATGCATCTGTTCTATCTATCAGCACTGGTATTGCGGCCGTTTTAATCATTATTTTTTGTGAAATCACTCCAAAGGTAGTTGGCGCGACTTATCCAGAAAGATTTGCCATTTTCACAAGCTGGGTGATCAGGCCTTTGATTGTGATCCTAAAACCAGCCATGTGGTTGATCAATGTCTTTGTGTCTGGTCTTCTCAAGTTGCTAAGAGTGGACACAAAAGCAAATCAAGGCACTCAGATGACAGCCGAAGAATTGCGTTCAGTGGTTCTTGAATCAACACACTTCATTCCAAACAAACACAGAAGCATCTTGGTCAATCTGTTCAATCTTGAAAGCATCAAGGTCGATGATGTCATGACGCCCAGATCACGCATGGAAGTCTTGGATTTTTCAAAACCGATTGAAGATGTGATTCATCAACTTGAGACTTGCTATCACAACAAACTACCTGTCTGCGACGAAGACTCTGATCGCGTGATTGGCATCTTGGCCGTTAGAAAGGCTTTGAGCTTATTAGGTGATGAAGATCTTCAGCATCATCATTTCAAAGAGTTATTGAGTGAACCTTATTTCATTCCAAGTGGCACCCCTGTTCTTCAACAACTTCAGTTCTTCCAAGAAAACCAAGAACGCATTGGTCTTGTGGTGGATGAGTACGGAATTGTTCAAGGACTTGTGACCATTGAAGATATCTTAGAAGAGCTGATTGGCGAATTCACAACCTCTCTTCCAGATCTTGCTGTCAAAACAAAATGGTCCAATGACGACACCTACATTGCAGATGGCACAGCCAGCTTGCGTGATTTGAATCGTCTTTTAAATCTTGATCTTCCAACCGATGGGCCCAAGACTTTGAATGGTCTATTGATTGAGACACTTGAAGATATTCCAGACAATAACGTCAGCGTCAAAATAGGTAAGGTGGTCATGGAAATCATCCAGGTGGATGAACAGATCATCAAGACGGTCCGCATTTATCAGCCGAATGATTGAAGAAGATGATGTCATCATTCATTTCTGGCAAGACATTGTTGATCAAGCACTCCTGGCAAAAGCCAGCGATATTCACATTGAGCCAGAAAACGGAGTAAGCCATGTACGCTTGCGCGTTGATGGCTGCCTGAGTCATTTAACCAGTTCACCAGCACATTGGCATGACCGACTATCAAGTCGAGTCAAAATTTTGGCGCGCTTAGATATTTCAGAAAAGCGCTTACCTCAAGACGGTCAAATGTTACTGAATAGCTCTAAAGATTCAAAGAGTGACAACCTCAATAACATTGATTGCCGTGTCTCAACTTTGCCCACGCTGCATGGTGAAAAAATTGTTTTG
>CALKUJ010000207.1 GCA_937996825.1 uncultured Polynucleobacter sp.
AAAGTACCGAGTACTACGCCAATCTAGCAATTGAAGGGCAATCCAGAAATAACCTTGAAAAAAACGACTAGTTAAATCCTTTTGGAATTTTTCAGGAGAAAAATTAACGTGGAGCTTTCAACAACGGAGGCTCTATGTCCCACTTTAATAGCGACAAACTCGCTTTACTCTCCACAACTCAAATAAGCGTTGACTCTGTTAAACAGGACTCACGCAATCCACGCGTTCATAGCCCGAAACAGATCAAGCAAATCGCTCGAAGCATCCAATCATTTGGATTCAACGTTCCGATCCTGATCGACAAAGAAAGCAAGATTCTTTGTGGTCATGGCCGCTATCTAGCGGCAAAGCAACTCGGTATGCCTGAGGTGCCCATCATTCGACTGGACCACCTCAGCCCAGAACAGGCAAAAGCCTTTGCAATTGCAGATAACCGGCTAACTGAGAACTCCACCTGGGATGAAATTCTGCTTGGAGAGGTGTTTGCCGAACTCAGTGAACTTGAGCTGAATTTCAGTCTTGAGGACACTGGTTTCACCATGGGTGAAATTGATCTCAAGATCGAGGGCTTATCAATCACACCAGAGGTCGATCCTGCTGACACATTTGAAGAGTCCACGGGACCCGCTGCCACACGTCTTGGAGATATTTGGCAGCTTGGCAAGCATAGGATACTTTGTGGCGACGCCTTGCAAAAATCTTCCTACGAAGCACTAATGCAGGGGGAATTAGGGGCTGCTGTAACCGCGGATTTCCCGTTTAACGTCCCAGTAAATGGACATGTTTCTGGAAATGGAAAAACGAAACACGCCGAGTTCGCTATGGCATCCGGTGAAATGAGCCGTGGTGATTTTACCAAATTCCTTAAAACTGTCTTTGAACATCTTGTTGCCTACACGCACCCGGGTTCTCTGCATTTTCAGTTCATGGACTGGCGGCATCTCACTGAGATATTGAGTGCAGGAGAGTCAACTTACTCAGAACTCAAGAACATATGCGTCTGGGTTAAAGATCGTGGTGGCATGGGCTCCATGTACCGAAGTCAGCACGAATTGATCTTGGTGTTCAAAAACGGGAAAGCCCCTCACCGAAACAACATTGAACTAGGGAAATACGGCAGGTACCGAACCAACGTATGGAACTATCCCAGTGCAATCACTATGTCTCGTCAAAGTGGAGGGGAAAACGTTCTTGCTATGCATCCAACAGTCAAACCTATCGCGTTGATTGCTGACGCAATTCTCGATTGCACAGAGCGCGGAAATATTGTGATTGACAGCTTCTTGGGAAGTGGCACCACCCTCCTCGCTTGTGAGCGCGTTGGCCGCGTTTGCCGTGGATTGGAGTTAGAGCCTAAGTATGTCGACTTAGCCATACGACGCTGGCAAACCTTAACAGGCGAGAAAGCAATACACGAAGCCTCGGGGCAATCTTTTTCAGCTCGTGAGGCATTGGCATTGGAAGCAACCGAGGAGCACGGCCATGAGTGATTCAAAAGATGACAACCAAAACTATGACGTTGGTTACAAAAAACCACCAATGTCAACTCAATTCAAGAAGGGCCAAAGTGGCAACAAAAATGGACGGCCTAAAGGCTCGCTAAATATGAACACAATTTTGAACAAAGAATTGAACGTCGCCGTATCAGTAACGAGGATGGGAAAGAAGCTGAAGATAAAAAAGAAAGAGCTGATCATTGCTCAACTGACTAATCAGGCGGCAGCGGGAAATATAAAAGCGATCGGAATGGTCTTCAGTGAAGACAGGCAACTTCAAGGTTCAGCGACATCAGCAGCTCCTGCGTTGACGCTCAAACCCACAGACGAAATAGTCCAAAACGCATTCCTTAGTCGTCTCAAGGAAAGTCTTATGGCTGAGATTGCACAGGAGCAAATTACTCGATCCATAGAAACAAAAACATCGCAGGAGAGTCCTCATGAAAATGACTGAAGCTGAATACCTAGAACTACTCAGAACAGATTTCTTGAGCTACCTTCATTGGGCATTCTTCGAGCTCAACCCTGAAGAAAGGCTATTGCTGGCTCCATATATTGAACTCATGGCGTCAAAGCTTGAGGACTGCCGTCTTGGAAAGATCAAACGATTGATCATCAGCTTGCCGCCTAGATATCTGAAATCGCACTGTGCCTCGATTAGCTTTCCGACCTGGCTACTTGGGCATGCAACTGGTAAAAAAATTATCTGTGCAAGCTATGGACAAGAACTAGCAAACAAACTCGCCCTTGACTCGCGCACACTGATGATGAGTCCGATGTATCAAGCGATTTTTCCGACACGACTTTCTCCTGATAAGCGAGCCATTGATAGTTTTAGAACTACAGCGCAAGGAGAGCGTATGGCGACATCGGTCGGAGGTGCTTTAACAGGGATGGGGGCTGACTTTCTGATCATTGACGACCCCTTAAAGCCTGATGAAGCACTCTCTGATGTACAGCGAAAAAAATGTATTGATTGGTTTGAGAACACGCTTAGAAGTCGACTCAACAGCAAAACTGAAGGGTGCATCATTCTCATCATGCAACGACTTCATCAAAACGACCTCGCGGGTCATCTGATCGAACAAGGAGGTTGGGAAGTCCTATCGTTTTCGGCTATAGCCGAAACAGACGAAATGCATCTCATAGATACCCCACTGATGAAGCATCGTATCTTTTCTCGAAAAGCTGGAGAAGAGCTTCACCCTGAACGTGAAACGAAAGCAATGCTAGAAAAAACACGGGAGGTCATTGGAGCGTACAACTTCTTTAGTCAGTACCAACAAAACCCGATCCCTAAAGAAGGGGTAATGGTCAAAGATGAATGGCTTCAGTACTACGACGAACCACCACTGGCGAGCGAAATTTCGATGGTGATTCAAAGCTGGGATACAGCTGTGAAATCTGGAGCGATGAATGACTTTAGTGTTTGCACCACTTGGGCAGTCACACGAAAGGGGCATTACTACCTAACTCATGTT
>CALKUJ010000208.1 GCA_937996825.1 uncultured Polynucleobacter sp.
GCTGAAAATTTACAAAAGATCTAACCAGGCATCTAAGCCCACATGGTCAAAAGCCATGTCAGCCTTTTCCTTAACAATCGGTTTGGCTCTATATCCAATTGATAATCCTGCACCATGCATCATCGGTAAATCGTTTGAGCCGTCTCCCATGGTTACTGCAGCGTGCTTATTGGTATTAAGAGCTAAGCAGCGAGCCTCAACATAGGCTGCTTTGGCAGCGCCATCAACGATATTGCCAAGAACTTTGCCAGTTAGATGGCCATTGATGATTTCCAGCTGATTGGCATGTGTTTCAGACAAACTAAGTTCAGCCTGAAGTTTTTGGGTAAAGAATGTGAAGCCACCAGAGACCAATAAGGTGTGGATGCCTTTGGCATGAGCTCCCGCAATTAATTCTCTAGCACCAAGATTAAGGCGTAAGCGTTCTTTAAATACACCCTCGAGTGCATCAGCAGGAACTCCTTCAAGTAAAGCTACTCGACGACGGAGGCTTTCGCTAAAGTCTTTGATTTCACCACGCATCGCCGCTTCTGTGATTTCTGACACCTCTTTCTTTTTGCCAACAGCATCTGCAATTTCATCGATACATTCAATATTGATGAGTGTTGAGTCCATATCCATGGCTAGTACTTTGATGTTGCCAGATGCAAAATGCTTGGGCAAGAAACCGATATCTGTTTGATGTAAGACGCCAAGATTTCTCAGGTGGTTTCTCTGTTCAAGATTGAGGACTTCACTCAGCTCTAAAACAATGGTTTTATTAGTTTTGACCGAGCGGGATGTAATAGCATGAGATTATTCAATCTCTTTGATGAGTTGTTCTTGTATAGACGTTGTATGAAATAGAGCAATTTGCATGATCAAGTTCTCGAAGTTTCTTCTTTAACGACAGTATCGCCTAAATGCTTCATCAGCTGTCTAATTGCTTCTAGGCGTTGGGCGAGGGTGATGAATGCCTCTTTGTCAGACGGCAATATTTTTAATTTATCTTGCCCATTTAGTTGAATCCGTTTATTGGTTTGAACTAACTGAATAATCTTGATTGGATCAATCGGTGGATTGGGGATAAATTGAATAGTAATTTGTACTGGATTAGCGTCAATTTTCTTAATGCCCAAGCGAGACATATTCAAACGCAAACGATGTGTTTCAAATAGTGATTGAGCCTGCTCTGGTAGTTCACCAAATCGATCAACCAACTCTTCTCGTATCTCAATGAGCTTTTCGTGAGTTTCTACGCTAGATAGTCGCTTGTATAGTGATAAACGCTCGTGTACATCAGGGCAGTAGTCATTGGTTAATAGGGCAGGAACACCCAAGCTAATGTCAGTGATAATTTCCATCGGCGCCATTAAATCTGGTTCTTTGCCACTCTTCAAAG
>CALKUJ010000209.1 GCA_937996825.1 uncultured Polynucleobacter sp.
GGCTTGCTGAACAATCTGTGACTTCGCCAAATTGGTCGTTTCTGTCGCGTAGTCTGTATCCAAGATACGGCTGCGTGACTCAGACATGTTTTGGGTCGACTCAGTCAAGTTGCTGACCACAGCGTCCAAACGGTTCAAGAATGCACCGGTCTTGGCTTGGTTCTTACCGACTTGCTCGATCGCAGCATCGATCACCAACAAAGCAGAGGTAGAACCTGCAACTGTGGAGATGTCGATTTCAGCTACTTTTGCACCATCGTTGGCGCCACCAAAGGTGCCTTCGTTGAAGCCGAGAGACTTAAAGTTGGCTGTGTCACCCTCACTACCGCTGTTCAAGGTGAACGCTTTGTCCGAAGTCAAAGTTACACCAGCGTAGTATGCAGTTTCAGCACCTGTGGCACCCACCGTCATGCCAGCCAAACCAAGACCTGCAGCAGCAGCAGCACCACCAGCGTCTGTGCTGATCGAGATGTTGCGACCATCGGCAGCCACCAACTCGATACCGTCACCGTAGGCTGACGCTGTCACACCAGTTTCACCTGAGCGAGAGTTGAAAATTTGCAACACGTCTTCACGGGTAGAGCTTGTACCCAGAGTGGTCGTGATTTCAATACCATTCAAGTTGATGCTGGTGATCGCAGCGGCCGTAAAGCCTGAACCCTTGATAGAGTTTGCATTCGCTTTCGCTGTCACACCTGTGATTTCGGAAGACTTGTTGATGGCAGCAGCAATCGCGATCGCGCTGGCAGCTTTAGTCGAACCGATATTCTCAAATGATGCATCGTCATCAGCACCCTGAGCAGCTTGAATACCAACGCCATTGATGACCAATGTATTGCCATTCAACACACCCGCATTGCCTGACGCAGGGGCTGCAGCGGTAGATGCACGCGTGGTCGTAGCAGCTTGCGCCATACCAGCTTCGTAAGTACCGAAGCGAATACCCGAGCGGATTTCACTGGTTTGCGAAGTAGCCACTGTGCTACCCACTGTGATAGCAGAGCCATCTTTGGTGCTGAGTTGGTATGAACCCACATAAGTACCAGCAGCAGCCATACCCATTTGAGCCAGTGTGGCAACCGATGCATTGGTTGTACCGACATCCAACACAATGTTGCGGCCATCCGCAGCAGTCAATGAGATACCTTGGTTGTCGTCGGTGGTGTTTGTTGCACGCACACCGGTACGGTCTGCAATGTCGTTGATCGCTTGCACGACGGCAGTGCGGTCAATCTCTTTGTTACCAGACATGTAGAAGCCAGCGGTTTCAAAGCCGTTGATTTTCACAACACCCAAGTCACCAGCAGTTGCTGCCGTTGCCACAGAGCCTGCGACTTCGTTCTTGCTAACAACCGCAAACACACCGCTGCGATCAGACACTGCGTTAATGGCAGCGGCCTTAGCAATGGCGCTGGCGTCTTTGCTTGCAGAAGAAATGTCGTCAGAGCCAGCCAATGAAGCACCGACAGAAACGCCGTTCAAAATCAAGGAACCATCTGTCAAAGCACCGTTGACGTTGCCAGAAATCTTGCCACCAATTGAACTCACGGTGCTCAAGCTACCTAAGCCCAAATCTTTGGTTTGAACAGAAGAGAAACCGATGCTCATCATGTCGCCAGCTTTCACGCCGGTTTGCAATTTGATGTCGCCAGCAGAGCCGTCCAACAACTTGATAGTGTTGTGGTTGGTTGTGGTGGCCACTTCTTGAATTTGAGACTTCAACTCAGTCACTTCATTTTGTAATGACTCGCGGTCAGAAGCTGTCATGCCACCGTTGGCTGACTGGATCGACAGTTCACGCATGCGTTGCAGCATGTTAGTGACTTGACCCATCGCGCCTTCAGCGGTTTGCAACATGGAGGTGCCGTCGTTGGCATTGCGGATAGCCATGTTGTAACCGCGAATTTGAGAAGTCATGCGGTTGGTGATGGCCAAGCCGGCTGCATCATCTTTCGCACTGTTAATGCGCAAACCTGTGGACAGACGTTCCATTGAAGTTTGCAACGTCTTGTTCACATTGCTCAGCGAGCCTTGTGCTGCAAGAGCTTTTACGTTGGTGTTGATCACTGACATGATGTTTCTCCTAAAAAGTCATCACTGAGGGGTTATTGCCAGAGAAACACGAATTTGTTTCCCTGATGGCTGGTGAATCGTCACTCTAAGAAATTACTTGAGTGCTTTGATTAAATTTTTAAGTTAATTTGTTATGTAAGAGTCCTTTGAACTCTTCAATGTTGTGCGCAATACGCACCACCACCTCATTAGGCAACTGACGAACCACTTCCCCTGTATCAGCATTCTTCACCGTGACCACGGGCGCACCCACTGCTTCATCCATATGGAAATTTAAATTACGTCCACCGTCACGCATGGCCTGATTG
>CALKUJ010000210.1 GCA_937996825.1 uncultured Polynucleobacter sp.
CGTAATCACTAGCAAAGCATCATTTACACCCACCCTTATATTTGATGAAGTCGATGCAGGCGTTGGCGGAAAGGCGGCTATTGAAGTTGGGAAACGACTTCATGCATTGGCGCAAAACTCTCAAGTAATTGTTGTTACTCACTTACCTCAGGTAGCCGCAGAAGGTCATCAACATTGGAAGGTTGCCAAGCATAGTCAAGATAACGTGACCATCTCAAGCATGCAAATCTTGAGCAGACAAGAGCGTGTTGAAGAAATTGCAAGAATGCTTGGTGGCGCCGAAATCACAGACACCACCCGACGTCACGCCCGAGAATTACTCGGCAAGTAAAACCTTTTTCCAGAGCTCCTTCACGGAAGCCCGTGCTTCAAGCAAGGCTGAATCCATTTGATCTTGAGATACTCTGGTTTTATCAGCCCCGTCCAATCTGATGCGATGCTGATACTCGCGATATAGACGATATGCATTCGCAGCCTTCAAGGCTTGATCGCTTGGAATCAAACCTTCTTCACTGGCCAAGGATAACAAAGCGATATTTCCCAAATTACCCAAAAGTATTGGATGCCCTTGACTGAAACGCAAGACCAAATACTGAACAATGAATTCAATATCAACCATGCCACCACTGTCGTGCTTGATATCGAATAAGCCTGAGTCATTAGGATGGCCTTCACTGACTTTTTGACGCATATCTAGAATTTCTTGTTTGAGCAAAGCCTCATTTCTAACTTGCGCCAACACTTCTGATCTGATTTTTTCAAACTTCTCACCAATGGCAATATCACCGGCACAAAAACGCGCACGGGTCAAAGCTTGGTGCTCCCAAAGCCAGGCCGAGTTGTCCCCTTCACGCAATTGATAACGCCTGAAAGCATCAATGCTGGTGACCAACAATCCTGCTGCACCATTGGGTCTTAAACGAGTGTCAATCTCAAACAAAATGCCCGCTGAAGTTGATGCAGTTAGCCATGCAATCAAGCGCCTTGCATAGAAGGCATAAATTTCACCTGCATTCTGATCATCTTCAGGAGCATCGTATAAAAACACAATGTCCAAATCTGATGCATATCCCAACTCCTTTCCGCCTAATTTGCCATAAGCAATCACCGCAAAAGAGGGTGGGGTGGCTTCGTTCAACTGAAACTTCTTTGCCACCATTGGCCAAACCCTTTCCAGGGTCAAGCCAAGAATCAAATCAGCCAAAGCAGAGAGCCGATCACTGACTTTTTCAATCGGTAATGGCTCGTCTCGCCCAATACCTAATTCTGCTAACAAGGTCAGGAATGTTTCTGTGTGATGAACTTGCCTCAGAATATCCATGGCCTGCTCAGCTTGATCGCCATTGTCCATAGCATCATCAAGCAAAATATTGATATCAGTTTTGAGCTTCGTCCAATAAACGGCAGGATGATCTTCAGGCGTGTATTGACCTTGACCAGTTAATAAGTCATCCAATAAGTGTGGGTGCTGAATCAAATAATCAGTTCCCCACTTAGAAGCAGAAATCAATGAGATCAACCTACTCAGAATATGAGGGTACTCACTCAAGAGCGCCAGATAGGATGAACGTCTAGAAATTGAATCTAGCAAATTCATCATTCTCACCATCACCTCATCTGATCTTGATAAGGCCCAGTCCTGCTGCTCAACATAATTCATGGCTGCAGACATTGACTGCGTGAACTTTCTTCTTGATGAGTCAGATAAAGAGCGCCAGCGTGCACTACCCCACCACTCATGCCATTTTTCTGTCAAAGCGGCATACTCAGGAGAAGGCGTCCACACGGCAAGTTCAGCGCCATCCTGATCGATCTCTGCTTGATGCTTTTTCAACACAAAAGCATCAGCAAACAACTTGGCCACATTGTCTCTGTGTTGAGCCAATTGTTTTTTGAACTCATCCAAAGTGGCATGCCCCATCGCAACACCCAGTCTTTGCTGAGAAGCATCATCACCAGGTAGATGATGTGTTTGAGCGTCTTCCCAATATTGCAAACGATGCTCGAGCTTTCTAAGATAAAGATAAGCATTGGTGAGTTGATCAAGTTCAACTTGACCAATCAATTGACGCTCAAAAACAGCTTTCAATACCTCTAAAGTGGGACGAATCCTCAGCCCCGGATCTTGACCACCTCGCACCAACTGAAACATTTGCGCCATGAATTCAATTTCACGGATACCGCCACGCCCCAATTTCACATCCGCTGCTCTCTCTGGGTGAAGCAAGCTGCGCTTTTCAGCTTCCTGCTGAATTTGCCCATGCAACTCTCTGATCGCCGCAATCACACCAAAATCAAGATAGCGTCTGTAGACAAAAGGTCTGACCAAATCTTGCAAACCCTTTTGACATCTTTCATAAGCAGGCATATCAGGCAAGGGGTAAATCATTCGACCCTTGATCCATGCGTACCTCTCCCATTCGCGCCCCTGAACACAGAAGTATTCTTCGAGCATTCCTAAGCTACAAACCAAGGGACCCGAATCACCATTCGGTCTCAAGCGCATATCCACCCTGAATATGAAACCCTCTGATCGCAGCTCACTCAATAAAGCAATCAAACGTTTACCAAGACGCGTGTACCACTCTTGATGAGAAATACTTTTTAAGCCGCCCTGAGTTTCACCATCTTCTTCGTACAGAAAGACCAAATCAATATCAGATGACACATTGAGCTCACGCCCACCCAATTTACCCATGCCAACAATCATCATGGGTGAATAATTCCCTTGCTGATTCAGTGGCTCACCCACCATCGGCTTGATATCCTGCCTAATTGCTTCAACTGCCAAGGCGGTGACTTTTTCAGCGAAACAAGTCATGGCACGCGTGACTTCTTGTACATCAGCGGCACCATTAAAATCACGAGCCGCGATCAGCAACATAAACTTTTGGCGCGCGAGGCGTAAATTAGCGCCCAAATCATCCATGCTCAGG
Organism: uncultured Polynucleobacter sp.; assembly: GCA_937996825.1. GTDB lineage: Bacteria > Pseudomonadota > Gammaproteobacteria > Burkholderiales > Burkholderiaceae > Polynucleobacter. The sequence continues at coordinate 2,937 of CALKUJ010000210.1, forward strand.
GCCTGACTTGCCCCAGTTGGCATCGCCGACTTGAGCAAAGCATCAATCACAGCTTCGTCCACAGGGCTTGCAGCCATTTCGCCAATTTCTGAAGACCACTCTGGGCGTGCAGTTAACCAACGCAGAGCATAGGCCGAATGGTCCAAAAGAAGGGAAAGTTTAGGGTGAATTGTTGTCATAGGTATCATGTTATCGCTATCAATACATGCTCGGCTACAGCATAATTACAAAAATGTCGTGGTTATCCAATTTCAACCCTCTGGAAAGCATCCGTCAGCTTCAAGTTGACAAGAGCAGGCTTGCCATTTGGAAAAAAAGAATTCAATGGCTATTGCTATTGATTGCTTTAATTTTTGTGGCCGCTCAACTATTGACGCGCTTTTATATATGGCCGCAAGTTGAAAAAAATAAAGCGTCATTTGAGCAGGTCATCAGCCAAACACTGGGCGTCAATTTAAAAATTGAAAATATTCAGACTGGTTGGGATTTTCTTTGGCCGGCTTTCAAAGTAGACAACATCAAACTCTATGAAATTGGCGATTCCCAGACCCCCAAGTTAAGTATTCCCCAAGTGACCGGAAAGTTATCTTGGGAAACCCTTTGGAAACTAAAACCTTACTTCCACGATCTTCATTTTGATGATGCCTTGATTCAAGTCCAGAGAGATGCAAAAGGCAACTGGAACATTGCTGGCGTCAAACTTGATCAATCAAGCGCTGGCTATAAATTTGGCAACTGGCTGTTTGAACAAGATCGTCTTGAAATTAAAAATGCCAAAATTAATTGGCTAGATCAACGCTTTCAAAGTAGTCAGTATTCGCTGGACATTGAATCGCTCACCCTAAAAAATTCTTGGTTCAAACATGCGATTGAGTTGAATGTCAAAACACCATGGCACTCAAACACAGCTCTCCTCAAGGCTAACTTTAGACACAGTATTTTTGGCAATTCAGGCAATTGGAAAGACTGGATCGGCAGACTGGAATGGCAGATCAATGAACTAAATATAGCCAAGGTCAATCAATTATTTGATAGTCCAGTCAATGTTGTCTCTGGACAACTCAACTCTGAGGGACGTACCTTTATTGATCATGGCGTCTTAGACGGTGGAGAAACAAATCTTTCTGCACAAAACCTTCACATTGAATGGCCACGTTTAGGTGCACCACTGAAGATTGCCAAAGTTGATGTGAAACTTGAGCAAGAAACCTCCGGCAAGAAAATGTCAATCAGCGCCCCGTTACTGAAGTGGCAAGTTGATCAAAAGTCATCGCCAAAGGAACTTAATGGCATCAGTATTTACTGGGACATGGCCGCCAATATTGATGCAATCACTCATGCGGGAGTGAAAGCAAATGAAATTGATATTTATCTTGTTGAGCAATTAGCCAAACAATTCCCCCTCCCCAAAGATATCACTGAGTTCATCAAGCAATACCAACCGACAGGGATATTAAAAAATTTAGATGCTAACTGGCATGCACAAGCGAGCAAACTTCCCTTCAATATAAAAATTCCAGGGTTCAATGAATCTCATTACAAGCTCTCATTTGATTTTGAAAAAGCCTACCTCAAGCCGGAAACAAAAGGACTTCTCTCAATAGCAAATTTGGCCGGCAGACTTTACGCAACTGAAATTGGTGGCGAAATCAGTCTTGATAGTGAAAATACATTTTTCACGCTTCCCCAGGTTCTTGAGAATGACAATCTTGCCTTGGATTTAATCAAGGGAAAAATTAAATGGCTCAAAAAAGATGCTGGCCTTGAATATCAAATCAGCAAACTGAAACTTAAAAATGATTCAATTAATTTGATTGCCGATGCCAACTACAAAGCAAAATCTCCTAAATCTCCCGCTGATTTGTTTCTCAAAGCAGATATTCAGGAAGCCAATGTCAAAAACCTGACCCACTATTTTCCTTTGGGCATGTCAAAGGTTACAAGAGACTACTTGAATGCGGCACTTAAAGAAGGTCGTATTCGCAATGGTCAAATACATATCCATGGTGACCCACTGCATATTCCATTTGATACTAAGTTTCCGGGTATTTTTGAGCTCAACCTACCAATTGAGCAAGTTCAATATTCACCAGCCCCCTTCGCCGATAAACAACGAGGCAAATGGTCTGACTTTTCAAATATAGATGGCACCGTTTCACTCAAAGGCCCAAAACTACAGCTTGATTTTAAAACTGCTTCTCTTGAGCGCGTTCAGTTAAGTGATATTCAAGGGGTTATAGACAATATTGTTAGCCCTACCGCTACATTAAAAATCAATGGTGTTGCCAAAGGCTCCAGTCAAGAATTACTCAAATACTATGTAGACAGCCCATCGGGCAAAGGCATTGAAGCAATCAGTAAAAAAATTGAGATTTCAGGCAACGCTCAATTAAAAATAAATATTGAAATGCCTATCAAAGACACCAAACAAACCAAATTACAAGGCGAGGTGAAGCTTGATAAGAATAAGGCCAGAATCAATCAAAAAATCGACGTACAACAAATAACAGGTGATATTTTATTTTCTGAAGACAACATCATTGGCAGAAACTTAAAAGCTCAGCTACTTGGCGGAGAGATTTTATTCGACAACGCCAATAAACTGCCGTGGCAATCATCATCTGATATGAAGGTTTCAGGCAAGTTTGATATCAATCAATTGATACAAGCTCTCAACGCTTCAGACTCGTCTCAAATCAAAAAACTTCAAGCGCACTTAAACGGTGCAGTTGCCTATGATGGAAAGCTTGCGATTCGCTCAAAAGGTTATCAACTAGATTTGGGTTTAAAGCTTGATCAACTTGCTTCACAATTCCCAGCGCCATTCAATAAAAAAACTAGCCAAGGATTAGGTGGTCAATTTACCTTAACTAATTTGAATGAGAGTTCAGACAGACCAACTTCAGGGCAATTAAAAGTAGGAAAAATTATTGATGCTAATTTCGTTTTTGGCGCCAATCAACCACCACGCATAGGCCTTGGTATCAATGCTCCTGGCAATCTTCCGCAAAAAGGTTTTGCAAGCACCATCCTTTTGGATCAGCTTGACGTATCAATTTGGCAGAGCTGGTTAGATAAAAATCTCCCTGAATCATCTCAACAAGCAAACACCAATGTTGCACCAAGTTCCGATTTCGAGATTGATACCATTTCAGCAAGAATTAAGAATCTAAAATTAGCTGATCGATCATTCAAAGACATTGCTATACAAGCAACACACGATAAAGAACAATGGCATGCCAGCATTCAATCTCCAGTAGCAAAGGGTTTGGTTCAATGGAAGTCAGCCCGTGCAGGATTCCCCCAAGGAAAGCTAACAGCACGTCTTCAGCAATTAGTCATTGAAAACACCGAATCTGGCGACACCCTCACCAAGGGTGTCAACAAACGCATCCAGAAAATACCGGCTTTAGATATTCAATCTGATGAACTTATCTTTAACAATAAGTCTTATGGAAAAATGGAATTGCTAGCCAGCAATGACAAAAATGATTGGAAGATTGAAAAATTATTTTTGAAAACAGCTGATGCACAAATTAATGCCACAGGCAAATGGACTCTTCCTAAAGAGACCAAACAACTAAATGCCGGAAAAACAGAGTTGAATTTTGATTTAGATATCAATAACGCTGGCAAACTTTTATCTAAACTGGGCTTTCCAAAAACAATCGATGATGGCTCGGGTAAGCTCGTCGGACAAATCAATTGGGCAAATGCTCCCTACAACTTTGACATCAAGTCATTAAATGCAGAACTATCTTTGGACTTGGTCAAGGGCACAATTTTGCAAGTTGACCCAGGAGTTGCAAGACTTCTTGGCGTGCTGAGCTTTCAAGGGTTGAGCAGAATTGCCACATTAGACATTGGTGGCGTTCTCAAACCTATCGTTACCCAAGGAACCCCTTTTGACAGAATCACTTCCACTGGATCCATTAACAATGGGGTTGCGAATATCAAAGATTTGCATATGCGTGGGCCGCAAGGAAATATTCGCTTAACCGGTAGAGCGGATCTCATTCAAGAAAATCAAGATATCAGAATAACGGTTGTACCTAATTTCAATGCTGGTTCTGCCTCTGTGGCTTACACATTCATTAACCCAATCATCGGCTTAAGTACCATGGTTGGTCAGTTTTTAATTGCAGATGAAGTCAGCAAACTATTCCAATTAGATTACCTTGTGCAAGGCACATGGGCCAACCCACAAATCATTGCACTCGATAAAAAGGGTAAGCCATTGGATGAAAAGCAATTAAAAGAGATACGGGATAAATCTTTACTAAAACAACAAAGTCCCACTAAAAAGTAGATCAGAGTTAATATCAAGTTAATGAATCCCAATCAATTAACTGTTGCCGCAATACAAATGACTTCAACAGATTCTGTTGAAGAAAATTTACAAACGGCGGGGAAAATAATCAAGGCAGCAAAACAAGCTGGCGCTGAGGTCATGGTATTGCCAGAGTACTTTTGCTTGATGGGGCAAACAGATCAAGACAAAGTAAAGATTCGGGAAGATTTTGGACAAGGTCATTTACAAAATACTTTGAGCCTCATTGCCAAACAAAATCAAATCCATCTGATTGCCGGAACAATTCCTCTGAGCGCTCAAAACAAACACTTAGTGAAAAATACAAGCTTGGTGTTTGACCCTAGTGGTCAGGTCATCAGCAGATACGACAAGATTCACTTGTTTGGCTTCAAACAAGGTCAGGAAGAATATCAAGAGTCAAAAACAATTGAGCCTGGCTCTCTGCCCTGCAGTTTTAGCATTCAAAAAAATGGGGTTGACTGGAAATTCGGTGTGACCATTTGCTACGACATACGCTTTCCAGAGTTGTACAGACAAATTGGTCCAGTTGACTGCCACATTGTTTCGGCTGCATTTACCCACACGACGGGTAAAGCTCACTGGGAGATTCTTTTGCGGGCCAGAGCCATTGAAAACCAATCCTATCTCTTGGCCAGCGCGCAAAGCGGTCAGCACACCAATGGTCGAAAAACTTGGGGGCAAAGCATGCTGATTGATCCTTGGGGCGAAATTCAAGCAGAACTTAAAGAGGGTGAAGGATTTACCTTGGGTGTATTAGATAAGAGCAGAATTGATGAAATTCGAGCAAAATTACCCTCACTACAACATCGCACCATCTAAAGAACATAATGAATTCAACTCTTGCACTAGAAAATCCTCTACATCTCAGTCGAGCTGATGCTTTAAATATTGCAAAAGAAATTCTTTTAGCGCCAGCAGGTATTTCTGAGCAAGATCTTCAGAAGACGCTTGCGCACATGCACACTCATCAACTAGACGATGCTGATTTGTACTTCCAAAGAACCCACAATGAATCTTGGAATCTTGAAGAGGGGATTGTTAAATCAGGTAGCTTTAGCATTGATCAAGGCGTTGGCGTTCGCGCAGTCAGTCATGACAAAACAGCATTCGCCTACTCTGATGAAATCAGTGCTTTAGCATTAAGAAATGCTGCTGAAGCCACACGTGTCATTGGCGCTCAACAAAAGAGCACTTACATCAGTCCTCAATGGAAAACACCTGCGACCCACGCGCTCTATCAATCATTCAATCCATTGGATAGTCTTGATGCCAAAGCAAAAATTGCCATTCTTGAAGACATTGAACGCAAAGCCAAAGCCAAAGATCCTCGCATTGTTCAAGTGATGGCCGGTCTTGCTGGTGAGTTTGATGTGGTGTTGGTAGCTCGCGCAAACGGTGTTCTTGCTGCGGATATACGCCCATTGGTACGCATCTCAATCACTGTGATTGCTGAACAAAATGGTCGTCGCGAAGTTGGCTCTTCAGGCGGTGGCGGAAGATTTGATTATCACTTTTTTGTCAAAGATAAGATTGATCAATGGATCAATGAGGCAGTGCGCTCAGCCTTGGTCAACCTTGAATCACGACCTGCACCAGCAGGGCCTATGACAGTTGTTTTAGGACCAGGCTGGCCTGGCGTATTACTTCACGAAGCAATCGGTCACGGCCTTGAAGGTGACTTCAATCGCAAAGGCTCATCTGCGTTCTCGGGCAAGATTGGTCAACGTGTTGCTGCTAAGGGTGTCACTGTTGTGGATGACGGGACCATTCCCGGTCGACGCGGCTCTTTATCTGTTGATGATGAAGGCACACCCACACAATGCACAACATTGATTGAAGATGGCGTTTTAAAGGGTTACATACAAGACAGTCTGAACGCCCGTTTGATGAAAATGCCAACAACTGGCAATGCCAGACGCGAAAGTTATGCCTCTCTGCCGATGCCTCGAATGACCAACACTTACATGCTGGGCGGTAAAGAAGATCCTCAAGAAATCATTGGCAGTATCAAAAAAGGCTTGTATGCCGCTAATTTTGGCGGTGGCCAAGTAGACATCACCAGTGGCAAGTTTGTGTTCTCTGCATCAGAGGCCTACTGGGTTGAAAACGGGAAAATTTTGTACCCGGTCAAAGGCGCCACCATCATTGGTAACGGTCCAGAGTCTCTGAAAGATATCAGCATGATTGGTAACGACATGGACTTAGATAGCGGGATTGGCGTTTGCGGCAAAGAAGGTCAAAGCGTACCAGTTGGGGTTGGCCAGCCCACACTGAGAATTGACAATATGACAGTTGGCGGAACCGCTTAATCACTAAAACGAATAAAACTGTGCTACATTAACCCCATGTCTGCAAATAAATTTTATTTCTTTTACTTTTGGTTCTCAGCCCACGGCGGTCGAGAGGCAGAAATTCAAGCATAAATTTCCAGCACTCAAAATAACCGCCGACACCAACGGCGGTTTTTTTTTACAGATTCAAGAATGACGGTAATAGAAAAAGGAGTTAATGAAATGGTTGATAAATCTCTCAGCACAAGAGACAGCTGGTATGCCAGTATTGATAAAACATCAGAGACTGATGACGCCCGCATTCAAAACATCACGGTGTTGCCTCCGCCAGAACACCTCATTCGCTTCTTTCCTATTCAAGGAACATCTGTTGAGAAATTAATCAGCAAAACAAGAAAGAAGATCCGTGACATCATGCACGGCAAAGATGATCGTCTATTAGTAATCATTGGCCCATGTTCTATTCATGATCCAAGCGCTGCGATTGCCTATGCTCACAAACTATTAGAGCAACGTAAAAAGTATGAAGGTGAATTAGAAATCGTCATGCGCGTTTACTTTGAAAAGCCACGCACAACCGTGGGTTGGAAAGGTCTGATCAATGACCCATACCTTGATGAAAGCTATCGCATTGATGAGGGTTTAAGAATCGCTCGTCATCTCTTGATTGAAATCAACCGCATGGGCATGCCTGCTGGTAGCGAATTCTTGGACGTGATTTCTCCGCAATACATTGGTGATCTCATTTCTTGGGGTGCGATTGGCGCCAGAACCACAGAAAGCCAAATTCACCGTGAACTTGCATCAGGTATCTCAGCGCCGATTGGCTTTAAGAATGGTACTGATGGCAATATCAAAATTGCCACAGATGCGATCCAATCAGCCAGTCGCCCACACCACTTTTTATCAGTTCATAAAAATGGTCAGGTGGCCATTGTTGAAACAAAAGGCAATGGCGACTGTCACGTGATTCTTCGTGGCGGCAAGACCACAAACTATGATCAGGAAAGCGTGGCCAAAGCTTGTAGCGAGCTTGAAGCTGCAAAGCTACCAGCCTCATTGATGGTTGACTGCTCTCATGCGAACTCAAGCAAACAACATGAGCGTCAAATTGAAGTTGCTAAAGACATTGCTGGTCAATTAGCCAAAGGTTCTAAGCAGATTTTTGGCGTGATGGTGGAAAGTCATTTATTTGCTGGAGCACAAAAGTTCACGCCTGGCAAAGACAATCCTCAAGACCTCAAGTATGCAACCAGCATCACTGATGCTTGCATTGGCTGGGATGACTCTTTGAACGTATTAGAGATACTTGCAGAGGGCGTTAAAAAGCGCCGCAAGAAGTGATCTGATCAGTCAAGTAGTAAGAAGTTAATTAGATAAGCAATCAAGACCCTTCGGGGTCTTTTTTGTGGTGCCACAAAACATCAGTACCACCTGCAGCACGATTCAATACGCGTGCTAAAACAAATAACAAATCTGAAAGTCGATTGACATATTGACGTGGTGAATCATGAATAGGCTCATGACGACCCAACTTAACGATTGAACGTTCAGCTCTGCGACAAACAGTTCTGCAAACATGGGCTTGAGCTGCTGCACGTGTGCCACCTGGAAGAATGAATTCTTCTAAGCGAGGCAAACTGGCATTGTATTTTTCAAGCCAAATATCCAACTGAGCGACCTGCTCTTCTTTCAGCAAGGTGTAGTTAGGAATGCATAACTCCCCGCCCAAATCGAATAGATCATGTTGTACGGTAGAAAACAATTCTCGCAGTTCAGAAGCCACTGCCTGAGGAATATCTTCAGTGATCAGGACGCCTATTTCTGAATTTAGCTCATCAACATCGCCCATGGCGCAGATTCTGAGATGATCTTTGTCAACGCGTTGGCCATCACCCAAACCAGTGGTGCCAGCATCGCCTGTGCGAGTTGCAATTTGTGTCAATCTTTTACCCATATGACTGATTATAGGGAAATGGCTAGAATAGAGCTAAACCATCAATAATCGAGACATATGAATACTGTTAACGAGAACTCAGAGGCTTTTATCAAAGCCCGCCAAGCCCACCTGGTCAAGGCTTTAAAGCCTCATTTACCTGAGCACGCCCTTTTATGGGAGCCCGAGGACACAATTCCTTATGAATGCGATGGTTTAGCGGCATATCGCCAAATGCCCCTGGCGGTTGCTCTTCCAGAAACCGAAGCGCAAGCTGTTGAAGTTATCAAAGTCTGCAAAGAGTTGCAGGTGCCGATTGTCCCAAGGGGGGCAGGAACCGGTCTTTCAGGCGGTGCCATGCCAATTTCTCAAGGTTTGGTGCTATCACTGGCAAAACTCAAAAAAATCATCCACGTTGACCCTATTGCCAGAACTGCAGTGGTTCAACCTGGTGTTAGAAATTTAGCCATCTCTGAAGCGGTTGCCAAACACGGCTTGTATTACGCCCCGGATCCATCATCTCAAATTGCCTGCTCGATTGGCGGCAACGTCAGTGAAAACTCTGGTGGCGTGCACTGTCTTAAGTACGGCTTGACCTTGCATAACATCCTCAAGGTGCGCGGTATTTTGATGAGTGGTGAAGTGGTTGAATTTGGTAGCCTAGCGCCAGATGCTCCTGGATTAGATTTGATGTCGATTTTGGTTGGTAGTGAAGGTATGTTGGCAGTGATCACTGAGGTGGTGGTGAAGCTCGTACCTAAACCTCAATTAGCTCAAGTCATCATGGCCAGCTTTGATGATGTAGAAAAAGGTGGAAATGCGGTTGCTGCAATTGTTGCAGCAGGCATTATTCCCGCCGGTCTAGAAATGATGGACCAAGCAGCGACACGTGCCGTGGAAGAGTTTGTACATGCTGGTTACGATGTGAACGCTGCTGCCATTTTGTTATGCGAATCCGATGGCACACCTGAAGAAGTCGCTGAAGAAATTGAACGCATGACAGCCGTTCTAAAAAATAGTGGTGCCATTCGTTTACAAGTCTCGCAAAGTGA
>CALKUJ010000211.1 GCA_937996825.1 uncultured Polynucleobacter sp.
AGACTCAAATCAGACGACTACACATGTAGAACTGTACGAAAAAGGCTTGTGGACGGGGGTTCAAATCCCCCCAGCTCCACCATACACAAGGGCTCGGAAAATCTCCGAGCCCTTTTTCTTTGCTCCAAAGCCCTATATTTGCGGGCTTCCGACGGGTGACCTTAAGGACGCGGCAATTTCACTTCTTCAACAAGTGGAGTTTTTTTGCCGTTTTCTCTCTCTTTTCTCTGTTTTCTTAAGGACGCGTCCATAAGGTGAATCTAGGTTTCATGCGGGTTTGCGGGCAGTCGTTTAACCTTAACTGTGCATCAGCATAGTTGACCAAATGAAACTGAAAGTGTGGTTTTTTAGTTTGGAACTAACCATCTTCCTTCTAGCCATTTGCCTGTGACCACTGATTCTTTAACGCACTCGGTGAGCAAGTCGACTGCGCATTGAACGTGTTGACCACTGGGTCGATTGTTTGGAGTTGCCAGAACAATCGTTCGTGAAATCGAGGGAGATGAAAGGGGAGCGCCCCCGAGCTGCTTAGATTTCAAATCTTCAGTGACAGCCAACGGTGGCAATATGCTTAAGCCATGTCCGTTAATGACGAGACTTCTTTGCACACTCAGCGCATTAGCTTCTGCTGCTATCTCAAGCTGGATATCCGCCACAGCACAAGCATGATCCATAAGCGCACGTATTCCGTGGGAAGTGCTTGGCAAGATGACAGGATGCTTTGCGAACTCTTTGAGGCTTACTGTTTTCCCTGCTTTAAGTTTGTAGCTTTTCGGCCATACAACCCATAGTGGTTCTTCGACTAATGGCTTGATGTCAATGTTTGGCAAGTGTTCGGCGCCATAAAGTAGCGCAGCATCAATTTCTCCGGACTCCAGCCATTTTGCCAATGTGCCAGCGTATCCCATAGCCAAACGTAATCGAATGCCTGGATATTTAGCAGCGATTGATGAAAGCAACGGTCCAGATAAAACATCAATCGTGCTGGGCAATAGTCCCAAGGTCACGATGCCACCAATACCGTTTTTTGCTCCAACAATTTCAGCTCGCGCACGGTCTAGCTCAAGCATCGAACGTCGAGCGTAATCAACCAACATCCTTCCGGCCTCAGTAGGCACCATGCCGTGGCGTTGTCTTTCAAAAAGTGGCGTGCCAAGGTCTTCTTCTAAAAGTTTGATTTGTCTTGAAACTGCAGGCTGAACAAGGTGGAGGATTTCTGCTGCTCTTGTGATGTTGCCTGTATCGACAACAGTCAGAAATGTTTTCAGTTGACGGAAATCCATGATTTGTTTCCTATGTTGGAATTTGATGCAGACATTACAAAATACTATTTTATCTTCTCATGTATTCGAAATTATGATTTCTCCATACCAACACGGAGAACTCAGTCACCATGACATCAGTAGCCAAATCAGTTCCAGACTGGCAGAAAGACATCTTCAATGTTTTAAAAGAAGGTGGCGTCGATCAAATCGCCTATGTGCCAGATGCAGGACACGCGCACGTCATTCGTAGCGCAATCGCAGACCCAGATATCGAAGACGTTGTTTTGACAACAGAAGAAGAAGGCGTTGCACTTTCTTGCGGCGCTTGGTTGGGCGGAAAGAAGTGTGTCTTGCTGATGCAAAGCAGCGGCGTAGGCAACTGCGTCAATATGTTTTCACTGTTGCAATCTGGCGATTTCCCATTTTTCACCATCATCACTATGCGTGGCGAATATGCCGAATTCAACCCATGGCAAGGTCCGATGGGTAAGGCTACACAAGCTGCACTTGAGCTGATGGGAATCCATGTACTTCGAGTATCTAGGCCAGAAGACGCTGCTGAAATTGTCAGCGCAGGTTATGACGCCGCTTTCCAAGCAGGCGAAAAGGTGGCTGTTTTGTTGAGCCAAAGTTTGATCGGTCGTAAAAAGTGGGAGCGTAACTAATGAATACAACAGTTAAATCAAAGCGTATTGACCGTCGTGAGTTTGTGTCAACGCTACTGTCTCAAACGCCCGAATCGTTAGTGGTTACCGGTTTGGGTTCTGCCGCGTACGATGTTTTTGCAGCTGGTGATCGCCATACAAATTACTATTTGTGGGGTGCCATGGGTGGTTCAACATCCATCGGTCTTGGACTCGCATTGGCTCAGCCTGAGAAATCAGTGGTTGTCATCACCGGTGATGGTGAGCAGCTCATGGGTATTGGCAGTCTTGGAACAATTGCAACAAAGCAACCAAAAAACCTGACGATCGTTGTGCTTGATAACGGTCACTTTGGCGAGACAGGTATGCAACAAAGCCATTCAAGCTTGGGCGCTGATTTGGTGGCAATTTCAAAGGGATTTGGAATCAAAGATTCAGAATCGATTTCAAGCATGGATGAGTGCAAGAAAGTCGTTCAACGCATCAAGGCAAAGAGCGGCACTGCATTTGTTCAAGTCTTCATTGATTCCAATGAGCCTGAGCGCGCATTGCCTCCAAGAGATGGGCCGTTCATTAAAAATCGCTTCCGCGCAGCATTGGGCTTAAAGCCTTTCTAAATCACAGAAGTAGTCACCACCTAGCAGGAGTCCAGTTGTGAAGAGATATCAATTAAAAATTAATGGTCAAACGCTGGACCCTCAAAGCGGTGCGTGGTTTGAAACACAAAATCCATACACCGGTGAAGTGTGGGCAGAGATACCCAAATGCGATGCACGTGATGTCAACCTAGCCGTTGAGGCTGCGCATGCAGCTTTGACTTCTGGGCCTTGGGCTGAAATGACGGCAACACAGCGCGGTGCATTGATGCGCAAGTTGGGTGACTTGATTGCGCGTGATGCAGCCAAGCTTGCGGCCACTGAGGTGCGCGATAACGGCAAGCTATTTGCTGAGATGCAAGGGCAGCTGAATTACATACCTCAGTACTTCTATTACTTTGGTGGCTTGGCTGACAAGATTCAAGGCTCAACCTTGCCTTTGGACAAGAAGGGATACTTTGCCTACACGCGACACGAGCCAGTTGGCGTCGTGGCTGCAATTACGCCATGGAACTCCCCCTTGCTTTTGGCGACGTGGAAAATTGCGCCTGCTCTTGCTGCGGGATGCACGATTGTGGTCAAGCCGTCAGAGTTCACTTCCGCATCAACACTAGAGTTCGCTGCACTTTTTGATGAAGCAGGTTTCCCACCTGGTGTGTTTAACGTTGTCACAGGATTTGGCCAAGATGTTGGCTCAACCTTGGTTGAGCACCCCTTGGTTGCGAAAGTGAGCTTCACAGGTTCCGATGCAACTGGTCGCTTGATCAATGAAAAGGCGGGGCGCCTGTTAAAGCATACGGCGATGGAGCTAGGCGGGAAATCTCCCAATATTGTTTTTGAAGACGCTGATTTAGACCAAGCTGTGTTTGGTGCCATCTCCGGTATCTTTGCGGCTTCTGGTCAAACCTGCATTGCCGGTTCTCGCCTGTTGGTGCAAGACAGCATTCATGATGCGTTTGTAGAGAAGTTGGTTGCATTTGCAAAGACCGCAAAAATGGGCGATCCCATGAGTTCCGAAACTCAAGTTGGTCCGGTCACAACACCACCTCAGTACGAGAAGGTGTTGAGCTACATCGACATCGGACGTGAGGAAGGGGCAAAGATTGCACTCGGTGGGGAAAAAGGTACAGGTGCCGCTTGTGGCAAAGGCTGGTTTGTTCAGCCAACCATCTTTACCGAAGTTAAAAACGAAATGCGAATTGCGCAGGAAGAGGTTTTTGGCCCAGTCCTCTCTGTGATTCGATTCAAAGACGAGGCAGATGCACTTCGGATTGCCAATGATGTTCGTTTTGGACTTGCGTCTGCCGTGTGGACCAAGGACATTGGTCGTGCGATTCGCATGTCAGATCAGTTGAAGTCCGGAACCGTATGGGTCAACACATACCGTGCGGTGAGTTTCATGGCGCCATTTGGTGGCTACAAAGACTCAGGATTGGGCCGCGAAAACGGGATCGATGCTGTTCGTGAATACTTGCAAACTAAGTGTGTTTGGATCAACAGTGGTGCAGTCACTGCAAATCCGTTCGTACTGAAGTAACGGAGGCGCGCACTAACCTGTGCGCACTTCGCCAATCCAACGCCCTGGCCAACTGCCAGCGCCAAC
>CALKUJ010000212.1 GCA_937996825.1 uncultured Polynucleobacter sp.
GAAATTGAAGCAAACTATCTGAATAAAATAAACCCATCAATCGAGAGTAATTTTTTAGAGCATGTTGAAAGTAGTGTTACGCTCATCAAAAAATATCCAGAACTTGGGCGGATCGGAAGAGTCAATCAAACAAGAGAGTTGATTCTTAAAAAGTTTCAATACATTCTTATTTATTTAGTCAAAGCAAGCTGTATCGACATAATCAGATTACTTCATACATCAAGAAAATGACCAAATTCGTTATAGTGTTGGAAGTTCCAAATAATTAAAGATTAAATCATGAGCAAAAATGAAGAACTGTTCCTAAGAGCCCAAAAAACCACACCAGGTGGTGTGAACTCTCCTGTGCGAGCATTTCGTCAGGTGGGTGGTGTGCCTCGCTTTATCAAGCGTGCACAAGGTGCTTATTTCTGGGATGCAGATGATAAGAAATACGTCGACTGCATCGGTTCTTGGGGTCCTATGATTGTGGGTCATGCTCATCCTAAGGTGGTGAAGGCTTTACAAGATGCTGCTGTCAATAGTTTTAGTTATGGTGCACCTACTGAGGGTGAAATCGTCATGGCTGAGCGCATCTGTGAATTAGTCCCTAGCATTGAGCAAGTTCGTTTGGTGTCCAGTGGTACAGAAGCCACCATGAGTGCTTTGCGTTTAGCACGTGGTTTTACGGGGCGAGATTTGATCATCAAATTTGAGGGTTGTTACCACGGTCATGCTGATAGTTTGTTGGTTAAGGCTGGTTCAGGGATGTTGACCTTTGCTGACAGTACTCAAAATGCACCTTCCTCAGGTGGGGTGCCGCAAGATTTGGTGAAACATACCTTGGTATTGCCTTATAACGATGTAGAGGCGCTTGAATTAGCATTCAAGCAACATGCTGGCAAAGTAGCCGCTCTGATTGTTGAGCCTATTGCTGGCAATATGAATTTAATACAACCAAGTCCTGCTTTTGTAAAAGCCATGCGTGAGCTCACAAGCAAAGATGGTGCTGTGTTGATTTATGACGAAGTCATGACTGGATTCAGAGTGGCTTTGGGTGGTGCACAAAGTCTTCATGGCATACAACCTGACTTGACTTGCTTGGGCAAGGTGATGGGTGGCGGAATGCCAATGGCGGCCTTTGGTGGTCGTGCAGACATCATGAACAAACTAGCACCCTTAGGTAATGTGTATCAAGCTGGAACTTTATCTGGTAATCCTTTGGCTGTTGCTGCTGGATTAGCCAATTTAGACATCATCACTCAGCCAGGTTTTTATGACTGCTTGGCTACTCAAACTAAAAAGTTTGTGAATGGCATGAAAGAAAGAGCTGATAAAGCAGGCATTGATTTTTCAGTGGATAGTGTAGGCGGTATGTTTGGTTTGTACTTCTCTAAAGAAGTGCCAACATCGTATGCAGCTGTCACTGCCAGCAACATCGAAGCATTTAAGAAGTTCTTCCACTTGATGTTGGATAACGGTGTGTATTTGGCTCCATCAGCCTATGAGGCTGGTTTCTTATCAATTGCGCACGATGATGCAGTGTTGGCTGAAATGTTCAGTGCTGCAGAAAAATCATTTGCCGCTATGTAAAAACATCATAAAAGCCAGCAAGATTGTCATCACAGAGAATGAGCTGGCGCAGATGAAGGTGGTCAGCTTGGTGCCAAGATCGGCGATTGATTTTTCAAGACGAATTTCAACCACATCAATCTTCTTATCTAGGTGCACAAGATCACTCTTCTTGGCCACTTCTTGGTAAGAGATGTGCTCATGAAATCCTTCAGCCAACACTTCTGATTGATTTTCGTTAAAACCGGCAAGGCGTAATTTTTTAGAGTATTTCAAAGAATTGAATTTCATTTGGTTTTGATTTATCAATGTAAGAAAAACATCAGGCTAATCATCACTGTTTGCACTCCAATGATGACACCCAATAATTGCATGAACAAAGTGTGGATAGATCTTGCGAGATCTTCTTTTGTGGCTAGATGCTTTATTTCGTCTTTTGTTGCTAGTTTTTCTATGTCAAAGCACTCAAAGGCGCCGTAAGCGATACCTTTTGCTTGTTCTACAGAAAAAAACTTTTGTTCGAGGGAGTCTGCAAAGAGTAAAGAATTAAATTTCATTGAAGATTTGCTTGATTATCGAAATGGAATCTTATGCTTTTTATAATAGAAAAACAAATCAACAAATTCATCACCCATTAAACTTAGGGGCATATGAACGATATATTTGCCATCGGAGATGTTCAGGGTTGTCATCAACAACTCAAGCAACTCATCAAACAATTACCTAAACAATCAAAGATTGTTTGTGTAGGTGATTTGGTCAATCGTGGACCTGATTCTTTGGGAGTGCTTCGCACACTCAAAGCCATGCAAGAGGCTGGTCAAGCTGAATGCATTTTAGGTAATCATGATTTGCATTTGTTGGCCAGAGATGCTGGTATCCGTGGGCCTAAATCTTTGGACACATTGGACGATATTCTTCAAGCACCAGATCGCAAAGAA
Organism: uncultured Polynucleobacter sp.; assembly: GCA_937996825.1. Taxonomy (GTDB): domain Bacteria; phylum Pseudomonadota; class Gammaproteobacteria; order Burkholderiales; family Burkholderiaceae; genus Polynucleobacter. Next base: position 2,493 of record CALKUJ010000212.1, read on the forward strand.
TTAATTGATTGGTTAAGACATCGCCCAATGGCTTTGTACAGTGGGAAAAATAATTTCAACACCTTGTTTGTGCACGCAGGCATCTTGCCTCAGTGGGATGTCACTAAAACTTTAGAGTTGGCTCATGAGCTTGAAAAAGTGCTTCGTCATAAAAACTACGCCAATTCACTTGTAGAGATGTATGGCAATACACCTAATCAATGGAATGACAAACTTAAAGGCGCAGAGCGCCTTCGAGTCATCATTAATGCATTGACTAGATTGCGCTTTTGCACAATTAAAGGTGTGATGGAGTTTGAGAGTAAAGAAGGTGCGGGTGACGCACCCAAAGGCTATATGCCTTGGTTTGAAGTTCCGAACAGAAAAACTCAAGATGCAAAAATCGTCTTCGGGCATTGGTCGACTTTGGGACTCTTAAAGAAAAAGAATATGGTGGGTTTAGATACCGGCTGTGTTTGGGGTGGCCAACTAACAGCAATTTCTTTGGGCAAGAAGCCTGAGTTCATTCAGGTGGCTGGATTGAAAAGACCGATTGGTCTTTAATTTTCTTTCTTGACAACTGCGTACCTGATCAAGGTATTTTTTCTGGCTTCATCGTGTTGCACAATCGGTGGTGGGTAGTCTCTGCCTAAACGTACACCAGCAAGATCAAGTTCAATATCTCCCGCTAGCCATGGTGCATGGATTGCTTTTTTAGATAGTTTGGAGAGTTGCGGTAAATACTTTTTAATGAATTTACCTTCTGCATCAAACTTTTCAGATTGGGTGATTGGATTGAATATCCGGAAATAAGGTTGCGCATCACAACCGCTCGATGATGCCCATTGCCAACCTCCATTGTTGGCTGCAAAATCAAAATCATTCAAATGATCGGCAAAGTATTGCTCACCCCAGCGCCAGTCAATACCCAAGTCTTTGATCAGG
>CALKUJ010000213.1 GCA_937996825.1 uncultured Polynucleobacter sp.
AAATCAACAAATCTGCCAATGATTGGGCTTAGAAAAAATAAGTTATTACAGCTTAGCTTTATGAAGCTGATGATGAAGCGCCTGGCTTTTTCATATCAAACCTGAACAAACGACACTCAAGAGGACCATTGAACAAAGGTGTGCGCTTTGATTCTTTCATGCGCACTTGCCCAGGCAAACCCATGTCAGCGGTCAAGACATCAACCTGCCAACCCTGGAAGTTATCTTTGAGATGCTTACCAAACTGATTCAAAAATTCCATGAATTCTGGTGAGTTGTTGTTCTTTGGTAAAGCATCACGCGCACCACGCCCTTTGACGCGCTCACTACCATCACGTCCACCTTTGATTTCTAAGCGCTCACCATACGGTGGATTGAATAGCATCACGCCAGGCTCTGCAAACGGTGACTTGGCCACCAAAGCATCGATTTGTCGCACATTGGATAAGACGCCTGATTGCGCAGGCAATCCTGCACGCTTCCAATTGTTTTTCACAATCGTGATCATGTTTTCATTGATGTCACATGCAGCCATCTTGAGCTTATTGGCATTGGCTAGACCAACTTCAATATTTTTCTTAGCCACTTCACACAAAGCATCCCACTGCTTTTTTAGATCAGGAGTATTGAATGGCTTTAATCGCTGGAAACCAAAACCTTGATCAGCCCCCACTAAATCAACTCGGGTCGGACGATAACGCGTGAACTTACTTTGAGTTTCTGCTTTATCTTGTGACTTGACTGATTGATTGTGTGCCTGAGCAGCTTGCTCTTCTGCCTGCTTATTATTGATTAAACCTGCACGAATTGAACCAGATGGAATGCCTAAACCGCGATAAGCAGCTTCAATGAGAAAAGTACCACTACCGCACATCGGATCAAACAAAGGCTGCTCAGGCTTCCAACCTGTTAAAGCCAAAATGCCCGCGGCTAAATTTTCTTTTAAAGGAGCTGCACCTTTGTCATCACGCCAACCACGCTTGAACAAAGATTGACCACTGGTGTCCAAATAAACGGTGGCATGTGTCGCCGTTAAATGAGCCTGAACGCGAACATCAGGTAATTCAGTATCAATGTTAGGTCTAGCGCCTTTCACTTCACGCAGACGATCACACACCGCATCTTTGATTCTGAGCGTGACAAAGTTCAAACTGGTGAGTGGCGAACGATGAGCCGTTAAATCAACGCGCATGGTTTGATCGGGCGTGATCCAATCTTCCCAAGACAAAGACCGAACCGCTTTATAAACATCATCTTCTTTGCGATAAGCCACATGCGTCATTTGTAATAAACAACGACTGGCAATCCTAGAATGCAAGTTAATGGCTAATGCAACTGACATCGGGCCTGCAACACCCAAGCCACCGGTGTTATTGAGTGGCGGCGGATCAATCACCCATGCGCCCAAGGCTTTGACTTCAGAGCGCTCAGAGATTTCTTTTAACTCTTCGGCTAAGGGGATTTCGAGCCCACGTGGGCACACGATAAAAAACTTCATTGATTAACCTTGAATATTTTGATGATTGATTTTGATAACGATGGTTTTGTACTTTTCAGCAATGCGCTTAAAAAGGCTTCACCACCACCAAAATACTCACAATCAAGAAAATCACCACGGGCACTTCATTGAACCAACGGTACCAAACGTGAGAACGTTTGTTAATGCCGGCTTTGAATTTTTTATAGATAGAACCACAAGCGTGGTGATACCCCAACAAGATAAAGACCAAGAATAGCTTGGCGTGCATCCAACCAGAGCCAGGACCTTTACCCACACCGTAATACAACCAAAGTATCAATCCCAGCACTACCGCTGGAACCATCAAAATTGTCATGAAGCGATAGAGTCGAAAAGACATGCCCAACAAACGCTCTAAAACTTGAGGATTGGTTTCTTGGGCCATGTTCACATAAATGCGTGGCAAGTAGAACAAGCCAGCAAACCAAGAAGCTACAAACAAAATGTGAAACGCTTTCACATACAAATAGGCACTGCCCATCACCACATTCACTGAATCACTCATCGCAACCATCCCTTTAGGTTTACATTTCTGATATTAACTTCTACTACGGTTACTGCTTTGACTATCAAGTTCTAATTTCGCCCTGACCAAACACGATGTATTTCATTGAGGTCAAGCCTTCAAGACCCACTGGGCCTCTGGCATGCAGCTTGTCATTCGAGATGCCAATCTCTGCACCTAAGCCATACTCAAAACCATCTGCAAAGCGTGAGCTTGCATTGATCATCACACTGGCACTATCAACTTCTCTTAAGAAACGCATGCCAGCTGAATAATCTTCCGTGATGATGCAATCGGTGTGATGGCTGCCGTAATGATTGATGTGCTCCATCGCCTCATCCATATTGCTAACAATCTTGATGGACAAAATCGGCGCTAAATATTCAGTAGACCAATCTTCTTCTGTGGCATCAACCAGGTTCTTAATTCCAGCAGCTTCAAGTGCTTGTTTGGTTTTTTTACAAACGCGCAACTCCACACCCTTGTCTTGATAAATCTTGCACAAAGGTAACAAAGAGTCTTTGATCGCTGCCTCATGCACCAACAATGTCTCCATGGTGTTACATGGTGCGTAACGCTGAGTCTTGGCGTTATCACACACTTTGATGGCTTTGGCAGAGTCTGCCAAGACATCGATATAAGTGTGACAAATACCATCCAAGTGTTTGATCATCGGTACGCGTGCATCAGCCATCAAACGCTCTATCAAACTCTTGCCACCACGTGGCACGATCACATCGATGTATTCATTCATGGTGATCATGG
>CALKUJ010000214.1 GCA_937996825.1 uncultured Polynucleobacter sp.
AACTAACTGATAAAACTGTGTTGGATCAACTCCGTACCCCCAACACGCAACGTTAGCCAATCTTTGTTGATCTAGTGAGTGTTCGTCACCATAAATCGAACTCCCGCCATTTAGCTGAGCCCATTTTTCATCAACAAATCTATCAAATTTCGCAATTGCCGTGTCATTAAAAAACATGGTGGCATTTTGTAAAACGTGTGCCGCACCATGGTTTAGCAACATGAAAGCCGCAAACTTATCAGCGGCATCCTCTTCACGCCCAAGGACTGGCAACTTGAAAAGATCTATAACACCGTGCCCCACTTCGTGGAGCACTACAAAAGTGACTTCGGAGTTGTATATGTTGAGAATTTGCTCTTGTGGCAACTTTCCAGCAAAAATTCTCTTAAGTTTTTTTGCGTTATCGGCCAACAACTCGTAGCAAAGCGTGATGGATTTTGTTCTTGCATCGTAAAAGGCGTTTGGCACACCGCACGAACGCCCAACGATTTCAACACGATCTTTGACAAACAGAAATTTATTCAACACAGCAGAGAGCTTTTCTAACACCTGCCCATTCCGAAGGTCGTTTGCGTACGGCAACTCAGCCTGTGTTCTGGGTGGCGTGTAGGAGCCTTGGAATTCCGCGTACGAAGTTAGCGATGTGCAGAGTAGTAATGCACAAAATGCTGCTTTATATGTTTTCATTGTCTGACAACGTTCCAACTATTGTTTGGTTTACAACGAATCCCAAGTTGATCATAAAGCCAGCCCAAAAACTCAAGCACTAGATGCATTCAGTGCGACTGATATGGAGTTCAAATGCTTGTCGGAAATCTTAAGTTAAGGTTTCGCTCTGCCAACTGCTCCTGCAGTAACGATGACTAATGTCGATTTAATTTACGCAGACTTGGCTGCTTGTGCCAATGCTTTTCCCATGCTCTCAAAATATTTACCAGCAGCGCAGGTGGGCACAAGGTATTTGGTACGGCGATTTTTGCCTTCGAATTCTTGTTCAATGAAGTTTTCTTCACGCAGCGCATTCAACTTGCGGGGCAAGGTAGCGTGAGCTACTTTCAGCTGTTGCAGGTTCAATTGCTCAATACGAGTTGATCATTAAATTCACTTTCTGCATTCTGCAATTAAGTTGCGGCGGACCAAGGGTCCATAGGCTGGCAGAAATGGAGCAAGCATGAACCGAGTTAAAACGATTCTGAGTCAGATGGGTAACGCTAAGACGGTGCGTAGCGGCAAGAAGGAAGGGCTTCGACTCACCACAGTCATTCCTATGCGCATTGAGCGCCACCATGCAACCAAGGTCATCATCAGCCCCGAAGATGAAGACCCCAGAACCAATGCCAAGCCGTGGCGGGCGACCATGGATGCCAAGCTCATCAAAGCATTGGGTCGAGCGGTCTATTGGCAGCATCTCATCGACACGGGACGTGTGGCCAACATGACTGAGCTCGCGCGTGCCGAGGGGATGGACAAGGTGCGTGTGCACAAGATCTTGAAACTGGCTCGGTTGTCGCCTGCCATTGCCGAACGTGTTGCCTGCGCCAAGGGGCCTGTAGGCCTCTCCTTTGAGTTCTTTATGCGAAAGCAACTGCCAGACAGCTGGGAAGAACAAGAGGCCTTAATCGAGGGTTTGGCAACGAAGGAGGCAAAGTTCAAATCACCTGAGCCCACCACCTCTGTGCCCAAACATGATGCCCGAAAGGCCGCATAAACAGGGCATCTCAAAGGGGGACGACCAACGCAAAACAGAGAACAGAGACGAGAAAGGGCTGCATGGCAGCCCTTTTTGCTTGGATGTGTGAGGGGTGTGAAAACGCATCCCTTGCTCGAACCCCGCACACACTGGGGCTTCGCGCCAAAAGAAAAAGCCTCGAGGATATCGAGGCTTTTAAGGTGGTGCCGCTTGTCGGAATCGAACTGACGACCTACCGCTTACAAGGCGGGTGCTC
>CALKUJ010000215.1 GCA_937996825.1 uncultured Polynucleobacter sp.
AGTCTGGAGAGCAGTCTCCACTCAAGCCAATGAGTTCGTACGAGCGCAAGATTGCTCACGACATCATTGCTGAGGCCGGTTTGACCTCTGAATCAGAGGGCGAAGGCCGCGACCGTCACATTGTGATCAAGCCTGCCTAAGGTTCTTTTGAAAGGGGCCGGGCGATTGCTCGGCCTTTTTCTTTGCAATGTTTCACGTGAAACATGGATGATTGAAGGACATGACTGAAGAAGTATTTGAACCGGAATTGGAGCCAGCTGAGGCTGCCGCCATTTTTGGCGACCGTATCGAGATGGCACGCGGCTACGCTAAGGCACTCATTCGCGATGGTGATCTGCTTGGCTTATTAGGCCCTCGCGAACTTCCAAGGCTTTGGACCAGGCACATCCTGAACTCTGCGGTGGTTAGTGAGCTTGTTCCTGCCGGGTTAACCGTTGCCGACATTGGATCTGGTGCTGGTTTACCTGGAATCCCAATGGCGATTGCTCAGCCTAAAGCGCACTTCACCTTGATCAGGTCCCTCAATAGCTGTGCCCATCATGCTGCGAACTTGTTGGCCCCAGCTGTGGCGATAGCCTTTGCTGTTCTTGTTGGTGTACTTGGCAGCAAACGCCCATTCTTCAGCGGTGGGTGCAGAAGGTGCAGCCATAGTCGCTGGTAGCTTTTCTGAAATTGCTTGGGTGAGTGCTGCCTCCTGCTTTGTAATGGACCGATCACGCGAAGGTTCAATTTCAGGCTGTAGTTTGGTCTTGATGAAAAAGACCTCAACCTCTTGATCAGGCGTTTTAGTTGGTTGCCGAAGTGTCAATAAATGTTGGCTCGCGCTAATCGCGACCACTACGTGCAACACGATGGCGATTGTCAGAAAGATCAGGCGCTGTTGCCCGCTTAATAAGCGTGTGAACACAGGTTTTAAATAAGTAATGTCTAATATTATTGTCCATAATAGTTTCTAAGAGGGGTGGCGTTATGCAAGGATCTGATCATTGGGAAAACGTGTACCGCAACAAACAGTTTGATGCGGTCAGTTGGTATGCGCCTCACTTGAGCGAGTCCCTTAGGTTGATCCAAGAGTTGTGCCCCGACTCCACTGCATCTGTCATAGATATAGGAGGTGGTGAGTCAACGTTAGTTGATGATTTGCTGCGTTCCAACTATCTGGATGTGTCCGTATTGGACATCTCAGCTACTGCGATTGATTTCACACGTCAGCGCCTTGGCTCAAAAGCTCAAGACGTTAGCTGGCATGTTGGTGACATAACTCAATATGACTTTGGTTCAAAACAATTTGATCTTTGGCATGACCGAGCGGTATTTCATTTCTTGACAGAGCCAGCTGCTA
>CALKUJ010000216.1 GCA_937996825.1 uncultured Polynucleobacter sp.
CCTGTGCTTGCGCTCTCGCCTTCCGAGTGAAAGACTCGCATAAAGCGTATGCCCGTGCTTTAGAAATGGGGGCGCAGCCTGTAGAAATTCCAACGGGACCTATGGAGTTGCGTTTGCCAGCGATCAAAGGCATTGGTGGAGCTCCTTTGTATCTAATAGATCGTTATGAAGACGGCAAGAGCATCTACGACATCGACTTTGAATTCATCGAGGGCGTTGATCGTCATCCCAAGGGCCATGGTTTCAAGATGATTGACCACCTGACACACAACGTCTACAAAGGTCGTATGGCTTTTTGGGGTGGTTTTTACGAGAAGATTTTCAACTTCCGTGAAATTCGTTACTTCGACATCAAAGGCGAATACACCGGTTTAACCAGCCGCGCAATGACAGCGCCTGATGGTTTGATTCGCATCCCACTGAATGAAGAATCTGGCAAAACTGGCGGCCAAATTGAAGAATATTTGATGCAATTCAATGGCGAGGGCATTCAGCACATTGCATTGAGCACAGACGACCTGTTGGCAAGTGTGGATGCCTTGCAGATGGCGGGTATTCCTTTGATGACGGCACCCAACGACATTTATTACGAAATGTTGAACGAACGTTTAGCAGGTCACGGAGAGCCTGTGCCTGAGTTACAAGCACGTGGCATTTTGTTGGATGGCTCCACTGCCAATGGCGAAAAACGCTTGCTATTGCAAATCTTCTCGCAAACCTTGATGGGTCCGGTGTTCTTTGAATTCATCCAACGCAAAGCCGATGAAGGCTTTGGCGAGGGGAACTTCAAAGCCTTGTTCGAATCTTTAGAGCGCGACCAAATTCGTCGTGGTGCGATTCAAGTTGAAAAAGCGGAGGCATGAACATGAAACTCAACCGCATACATCACGTTGCATATCGCTGCAAAGATGCCAAGGCTACTGTCGAGTGGTACACCAAGCATATGAACATGGACTTCGTGTTAGCAATTGCTGAAGACTTAGTCCCCAGCACCAAAGCACCAGACCCTTACATGCATGTGTTCTTGGATGCTGGAGAAGGCAATGTATTGGCCTTCTTCGAATTGCCCAACTCACCCACCATGGGACGTGATACCAATACGCCGGACTGGGTACAACACATTGCGTTCAAGGTTGACAACATAGCCGCACTTGAAGCAGCAAAAGCACAACTTCAAGCGGCTGGCATTGAAGTTGTTGGCCCGACTAATCACACCATCTTCAAATCGATCTACTTCTTTGATCCCAATGGCCATCGTTTGGAGTTAGCCTGCGATGTAGGAACGCCAGAGATGTACCAAAAACTAGATGACGTGAAGTGGGACATGCTTAACGAATGGGACAAAACAAAACGTGCCCCAAAACATGCAGCTTGGATGCACCCTCAAGAGTCTTTGCAATGAGCACATTTCCTATGGTTGATGCCACACACGATCCAGAACTCAAAAGCTGGGTTCCCTCTGCGAACAATCCCAACACAGACTTTCCAATCCAAAATTTGCCGTTTGGTCGATTCAAATTGGACTACGACTCTGACTGGCGCATCGGTGTTGCGATCGGTGATTTTGTTTTAGATCTCTGCGGATGCGGATTGATCCAATCCAACGATATGAACCGTTTCATTCGCTTGGCTAAAGAACCACGCCTAGCTGTTAGACGCGCATTAAGTGAGGGGTTAGCAGAGGGCAGCAACAAACAGAAGTCTTGGCAAAGTCATCTGTTTTCACAAAAAGAAGTCACCATGGGCTTGCCCTGCGATATTCGCGACTACACCGACTTTTATATTGGCATCCACCACGCCACCACCGTTGGTAAATTGTTTCGCCCAGACAACCCATTGCTTCCCAACTACAAATGGGTACCTATCGGTTACCACGGTCGTGCATCCTCTATACAAGTGTCAGGACACAACTTCAAACGCCCTAAAGGTCAAATAAAAACTGCCGAGTCAGAACAACCCATCGCTGCTCCCTCACAGCGGTTGGACTTCGAATTAGAAATGGGGGTGGTCATTGGCCGCCCTAACCCACAAGGTGAACCCATAACAATGGATCAAGCCGAAGACCATGTGTTCGGCATCACGTTGTTCAATGACTGGAGTGCTCGTGATTTCCAAGCTTGGGAATACCAACCGCTTGGTCCGTTTTTGTCTAAAAACTTTGCCAGCACAATTTCGCCATGGATGGTGACGCTAGAGGCGCTCGCGCCATTTCGTCAGCCTTTTGTACGTGACGAGGGTGAACCGCGACCCCTGTCGTATTTGCAATCGGCATCCAACACGCAATCAGGCGCCATCGACATTGATCTGGAAGTTTTATTGCAAACAGAGAAGATGCGCGCCGCAGGCGTTGAGCCTGAAGTCATCTGTCGCTCAAACTTTTCTCAAGCAGCCTATTGGACGATCGCTCAACTCGTTGCGCACCACACCGTTGGGGGATGCAACTTGACTGCTGGAGATCTCTTTGGCACAGGAACGCTCTCAGGTCCAACACCAAGTAGCGCAGGTTCTCTGCTGGAACTATCTGAAGGCGGCAAGCGTCCCATCACTTTAAAGAACGGCGAACAACGTACCTTCTTACTCGATGGCGATCAAATAACCTTGCGCGGATTTTGCGAAAAGCAAGGCTTGCGCCGCATTGGCTTTGGTGAATGCACTGCAACTGTTCTCGCGAATTAGAAAGATCCGAATGGCTATTTACGAATTAGAGGATAAACGACCTCAATGTGCATCTGGTGTTTGGATCTCTGAATCAGCTCAAGTCATAGGTGACATCCATTTGGGAAACAACGTCAGTGTGTGGTTTAACGCCGTGATACGTGCTGACAACGAATCCATGCACATTGGCGATAACACCAATATTCAAGATGCTGCGGTGTTGCACTCAGATGCGGGTTCACCACTGATCATTGGCAGTAACGTGACCGTAGGCCATCAAGTTATGTTGCACGGCTGCACAGTTGGTGACGGCTCTCTTATCGGCATTGGGGCCGTCGTGCTCAATGGTGCAAAAATTGGCAAAAACTGTTTGGTTGGTGCAGGCGCATTGGTGACTGAAGGTAAGGATTTTCCAGATGGCAGTTTGATCGTTGGTAGCCCTGCCGTCGCAAAGCGAGAACTATCACCAGAACAAATCAAGGGGCTACACACCAGTGCAGCCAACTATGTTGAGAATGCTAGACGCTTTAGCCAAGGTTTAAAGCGCTTAGGTTGAACCGCAAATGCAGCTTTACAACTACTTTCGAAGCGGCACATCTCACCGCTTACGAATTGCACTTCATCTCAAGGGACTGCAGACTGACTACATAGCTGTTGATCTTCGCCAAGAAGAGCATCTAGGTTCAGATTTCAAAGCACTCAATCCTCAAGGCTTGGTGCCTGCTTTGATTTCAAATGGGAAGGTTCTTATTCAATCGCCATCTATCATTGAATGGTTGGAGGAAAAACACCCAGAACCACCGCTGCTGCCAAACGGTCATTTGGAGAGGCAACATGTGAGAGCCATCGCAGCGATTATTGGCTCTGACATTCATCCATTAAACAACCGTCGCGTTCTTCAAAATCTTCGCAAAAATTTTGGTGCCAATGAAGACGCCATCCATGCGTGGTGCGCGCAATGGATCACTGAGGGCTTTGACACGATCGAGTCCATCGTGCGCAAAGACGAACATCGTCAGGGATTTTGTTTTGGGTCTACGCCAACCATTGCAGATGTGTATTTAATACCGCAAATTGAGAGTGCCAGAAGATTCAAAATCAAACTTGAACAATGGCCAAACATCTTGGCGATTGAAGACAACTGTTTAGCTTTAAACGCTTTTCGCCTTGCGTCACCTTCGCTGCAATTGGATGCATGACGGCGGTAC
>CALKUJ010000217.1 GCA_937996825.1 uncultured Polynucleobacter sp.
CTGTCACCCTCCAAAGGTCCGTTCAACTATTAGCTTCCGCAAATTCGATTCCAAGCGAAACAGCCCAGCAAACACATGAAAGAGTTGTGCGAGCACTCGCGTCCGCAGTAGTGGCCCAAGCAAGCCCCGTAAATGTCAGTCAATTAATCGCGGCTTCAGGACTTCAACGCTCCAACGAAACTCGCCAATTTGCCGAAACCGTAAAGAACTCGATTGAAACCTCACTGAGCGCAGGTGGACACGACTCTGCAAAAAAGACTCTAAGAGGCTTAGACAAAGTGCGGGTTCAAATGGAAACAGATGGAACCTACAGCATGACATCTGCAGCAGACAAGTTAGATGCAGAAAAGGGATTAACCACCAGTAGGCCCTACAGAGGATTTATCCAAAACAGCTCAAATTCGTCATCAGTTGCAGCTCTCAACAATCTATTTAATACACCGCCTGTGGCCATCACCCAGCCTGCTAACACCACAGGTCGTCTATTAGCGTCTAACTGTTTTCAATGCCACGGCACAGGCGGCAAAGGTGGATTTAGCAACATATCCAGAGATGCAGGTGATTTGCGAGAGTTCCTATCGCGCCCTGCAAGCAGCAGCATCATGGCAGCCCATGCCCAAGGCTTCACACCGAGCCAAGTCAATCTCATCATCTCTTATCTGAATCAATAAACAAGGAGCGTCACATGACTACGAAAGCATCTTTCACATCGCGTCGCAATCTTCTTTTGATGGCATCAGCTGCTATTGGCACTGGCATGGTTCCCATGCTCAGCAGGTCCGACAGCGACGGGCATGACAACTACGACGGGGAAAATAAATATCGAACCAATAGCAACACAACCTACTCTCTAGCCCAAACGGGGCTCACAGCAAAAGTGGTTGTAGTTGGCGGAGGAATGGCTGGAGCGACTGTCGCGAAATACCTCCGACTGTGGGGAGGTAGTGGATTGGACGTCACCTTGGTCGAACCCAACGCAAGCTACACATCCAACATCATGAGCAATCTGGTTTTAAACGGAACACGAACCGTTGCAAGCCTTGGCTATGGTTACAGCGACTTAACGTCCAAATACGGAATAAATTTAAAACAAGCTTCAGTCACTTCAATTGACAGTACGAGCAAACAAGTTACCTTATCGGATAACTCTGTGCTGAGCTATGACAGGTTAGTTTTGGCGCCTGGCGTTGAATTCATGGATGCATACGGTTTAATTCAATCAGACTACGACACCAAAACACCACACGCTTGGCAAGCTGGCTCACAAACAGACTTACTAAAAACTCAGCTCGCTGCAATGCCAATGAATGGGACATTCGTTATGACGATTCCCAAATCGCCTTATCGTTGCCCTCCCGGACCTTACGAACGAGCATGTCTAGTTGCTGATTATTTGAAAACCTACAAAGGCGCCGCATCGAAAGTTGTTGTTCTAGATGAAAACCTGTCTATTCAGGCTGAAGCTGTAAATTTCAGTTACGCATTCAACACGATTCATACCGGCGTTATTGACTATAGACCTGGCGTTACAGCAATCAGCATTAATCCAGATACTAAATCTGTCTCTTACATTGACCAACTGAGTGCGCCACAGAGTCTGGCTTCAAGTTTAGTAAGCCCAATCCCACCACATCGTGCAAGAGGTAGTGCATCTGGAGGATGGTTAGCTAATGCCAACCTAAACAACAGCGCAGATGGCAAATGGTGTGTGGTTGATGTCTTGAGCTACGAATCAACGAGTAAACCGAATATTCACATCATTGGCGATGCAGCCAGCTGTGGCTTACCTAAAGCAGGGCATGTAGCCAATCAAGAAGCAAAAATTTGTGCTGACGCTATTGTTCGCCTATTAGGAGGTCAACAGGTCGACTCATCACCAGTTGCGAACTCTGCTTGTTTTTCACCTATTACTGCGTCCACCGCATCTTGGTTAACAGCTGTATATCAATACGATCCATCACTTAGAAAAATGCTTCCAGCTACAAATGGAGGCGTCACAGCAGGATCAACCGCTACAGAAGCTAGCGCCATCACAAATTCAAACTATCGCCAGATGAATACGTGGTTCAACACGTTGATGAGTGACAGCTATGCCTGATCTTCATTAGATCAGCGGAAAAAGAAATGGATTTAGTATGAAAACGGTTCCTACTGTGGCTATTGGCTTCACGACGCCATCTCATGTTGATGAAGAACACAATCTTGCGTTGATGAGCGCGATTGGGCTTGCCAACTTAGATCACAACGTGCTGTACATCGATCTTTCTGCAGCTAAGAAAGATCATTCATCACCTACCTGCTCGCAGTCGGGTCTTTCGCTTCGCGACTTTTTGGACGGCAAACGTCACTTACGTGAGCTGATCTTTAAGTCGCCCTTAGGCATCGACGTCATTTCAACCAATTTCTGCAAGAAATCTCTTTTAAAAGCCACACAACTTGAACTAACTAATTTAATTGAGTCGTTCGATACGCTTGAGCAAAATTTTGACTTCTTGATTTTGAATTTTCCTGATAAAGCAACGGCAAGCAGCCTCTTCTTGCTTGAGGCTTGCCACATTCAAATCATGTCCATAGAACCTACGTCCAAGTCAATTGGCAAGGCTTACAAGCTACTGGAACACCTGAAAAAAACTAGCCACGTTGATGATGTGTATCTTCTTCCAACATCAGTGCCTTCAATCTCGTACGGATGGAAGCTTTTTCAACGTTTCAACCAAGCAATCATTGCCAGTCTGAACATACAGACGAAATATCTGGCGTCACTGAAGTCGCTTCCAACCTTAACCAGCTCTCATCTAAAAGAAAGTCTACCTAACGCAATTGGATATGAACCGATTTGCGACATCATTGAAAAAATTGAGTCTCTCAAATCCAAGTCAACGCTGGCAGCCCATAAGTTTTTTGAATTCACAAATCTTCATAAATTGCAAGCTCCCGTCTCACCTTAAGAAGATCAAAATGAAGATTCAAGTCCTTAAGGGTGTCTTGGTGAGAAAGCTTCACAGCGATGGAACTGACGCTGGGTTTGCGCCCTTACCGGCAGGAATTTACGATGCACTTGGACCTCAAATAAACGGTTTTTTACGCATTTACCGTTCAAACACAGAGCCTTTATTCATCGCTTTTGAAAAACTCGAACACTACATAAGCTCTGGAGAGATCCAAATTCTTCTGAAACAAGCGTGAGTGTTAATCCGTTCAGACGGTTCAGTTTCTAAAATCTCAGATGAAGTCCGCATTGCAGCGGCTGTAGTCATTGCATCGCTACCGTTTTAGCGGGGATGGAGCACTTCAGTTCCTGACAAAAGTTCAACGCATGTTTATGTCGCGATTATGAAATTTTGTTTTTTATAGCTGCATTTTTAGCTCTAGAACCAATTGGGAATTGTGAGAAGTTCTGCGTTTTTTTAGCATTTCCAGATGCTAAAAAACGTCACCCATTCAAATCTCTTTCTCTTGTTATGTCTCGTTGCAAACCTTGCAACTTTTCCTGCGTTAACAGCATCTGCCAGCACCAGCGAGACGTCACCCTCCCCGCTCGGCAATGACGATACAGAGTTTGTCTTCGCTGGCCGCTGCCCCAGTGGAGATCAATATCGATTGTTTTCATATCAGATGGATGTAGATGGATTGATGCAATCGTTCTACGACTATGAAGGCCCAGCAGGAAAGGGAACGGTCAGAACGAACACTCCACCCAAAAAAATGCTCACACGCCTGTGTCGTAACTTAGCCGACATCAACGACGGCTCTAAATTCGACTAACAAGTCACATTAGGAAATATAAAAATGGACTTGAATCTTCTCGAGCAGGCTCTGTCATTGGATACGCAAAGTTTGCTTGCGGTTTTCTTCATATTTGCCTTGGCTGGATTTGTCAGTGGTCTCTCAGGCTTTGGCTTCTCTGCAGTTGGCATTGCCGTTTTGTGGTTCATGCACCCAACCCGTGCAATTCCACTGTTGATGGCACTCTCAACGATTAACCAGTTGCTATCTATCAATCAGCTCAAACATGACATGCTGCCTGCATCGCAATGGTGGTCACATGGACCGGCAACTTACATTTTGGGTGGGGTTTGCGGCATTCCACTTGGCATTTGGGTCATGGCGAATCTTCCTGCTGCAGAGTTAACACTAGCCACGGGCATCGTGTTGTTGTTTTACACCCTCTGGATGATGTTTAAACCTCACACACTGTCCATCAATAACACGGGTACAGCAGAGCACATGTTGGTCGGAATGCTGGGTGGTGTGATTGGTGGGTTTACTGCGTTCCCTGGTGCAGCCCTCGTAGTGTGGGCAGGCCTAAAGAACTTATCTAAGACTGAGCAACGAGCAGTTGTTCAGCCATACATCCTTGCCATGCAAGTCATCTCACTATTCAGCATGATTTTTATACGATCAGGTGACTTGACGACCAATCCATTTGATGAAACCTTTTGGCTTTTCTTTTTTCTACTGCTCCCTGTCGTATTGCCCATGACTAAGTTAGGCGTGATGGCTTTCAAAAAAATGTCGGACATGAACTTCAAGAACATCACGCTTGGTGTTCTCGCCTTTTCTGGTGGTGGACTTATTTACAAAAGTTCATCCGTAGTACTTTTCTTGATTACGGCATTACCCATATCCAAGTGAGTTAGAGCTCAACGGCTTCCCCGATACATGTGCAGTTAAGCTACGAAGAGGTCTGTACCTTGAGGCACTGAAGCTTTCAAGATTGGCAATGAAGACTTGAAAAGTGCTACTACAAATAGATACAGTACCAGTGTCTTCTTTTCAGTTAAAAAGAAAAGCACGGCGTTTAAACCGTGCTTTTTCAATTGCCAATCGCTGAATGTATTCAACTTTTATCGCATGTTCAACACAATCCCTTTGAGGCTGTCTACAGCGATAGTGGAACCTGCCGACAACGTATCAATCGCGTTAGACATCAAGCTTGGCAACTCTGTACGCGCCATTTGCTTCGCAGCAGCAGTACCCGTGTTGATCACCAAGCGGTCTTTCACAATCGCTGCCTTAAAAGTCACCACGTCATTGTTGGCATTGCGAGCTTCAACCGTGGTGTAGCGTGCATTCAAGCCTGCTGCAGACACTGTGGTGTTGACAGGCGATTCCGCCATCTGCAACTTAATCGCCGCTGCATTTTGCCCATCAAATCGCACAGCCAAACCGGGCGTTGCAGCGCTACCAACCACTGTCACAGGCAACACGCCATTAGTTGCAGCACTGGTCGTCGCGTTGGTGGTAGTCACCTCTGCGCTCAACACCTTGTTCACCGCAGCACGTTGCTCGGGTGTGAATGAGCTTTGCGATGTGTTCAACGTGTTAGCGCGGCTACGCATCAGCGCCACGGCCTGTTGACGGTTCATCGTTGACAACTGATCAGGGCTAAATGCAGCTACTTGCTTGATAGGCAAGCCACTGAGTTGTTGCGGTTGCAACGATTGAACTTGCGTCGCATCCAGTGACTGCACCTGCGTGGGTGACAAGGTGGCAATTTGCTTGGCACTCAAAGTCTGCACTTGTGCAGGCGTCATGCTGCTGATTTGCATCGGTGTGAGCTGACGAATCTCTGCCGGCTTGAGCGATTGCACCTGCGTTGCAGCCGTGAGCGTGGTCACATTGCCTGTACTTGCGTTTGTGCCAGTGCCGTTAGTAGCTACCGATGTGGTCGCACTAGTCACGCCTGAACTGTTCGCACTTACGACAGAAGTGGTAGCAGGACCAGATGTCGTCGAAACAGTATTGGTTACGGACGCAGCTGCACCGCCTGTAGTCACACCAGCAGTGTTAGCAGATGTCGTTGCACCAGCGGAAACTGAACCGTTCGCACTTGCGACAGGGGTGGCACTATCAGGCGTTGATCCACCGCCATTCACAGCAGTGCCTGCACCATCCAAACTTGAACCATTCGCATTTACTGCGCTTGCAACTGAACCGCCATTCGCTGCTATAGCTGCACCATTTGCACTTGAGACAGAACTTGCAGCACCAGATGTCGAACCACTACTGCTTGCAAACATAGCTGCACCAGAACTTGCTTCATTAGCCGCTGTTGATGCTGTGGTGGAGCCAGATGCATCAGTCGACACACCACTTGTTGCATTACCCGCTGCAACCAATGTCGTGCGTTGCGCGGGAGACAAAGCACTGCCATTGCTACTCATCACTGCTTGTGCTTGGGCTGGACTAAGTGCTTCCATTTGTTGCACCGACATGCTTTGCACCTGCGCGGGTGACATCGCGCTCAATTGGTTGGCACTCATGGCTGACACTTGGTTTTGTGTCAGCGATTGAACTTGCGTGGGCGTAAACGCTTGCACTTGTGCAGGCGTCAAACCGCTCACTTGCGCGGGAGTGAAGCCAGCCACTTGCGCACCAGACAACACCGACAAGGATGTCGGCGAAATGGCTTGCACGCTGGAAACAGACATACCACTCATCTGCGAACCCGACATACCCATGATGGCGCTTGGCGCGGGGGCGCTGCCTGCCAAGGTAGGAACCACCGCGTTAGGTGCGGTGACAGATTGTGAGCTTTGAGCTCCTTGTGACGATGTGGATCTACCCGTTGAAACAGCGGTAGTCAAAGCACCACCCACGGTAGCGGGGTTACTTGGGTTGCTTGGACTAAACAAGGCTGCAGCGACAGGATTGGCCGCCAACATAGCCGCTTGCTGTGAAGGCGTGAAAGCCATCAATTGCGTGGGGGACAAGCCACTTAGTTGGTTTACGGTCAACTGTGCCGCTTGCGAATTCGACAAGTTTTGAATTTGCGCTGGCGTGGTGGATGAACTGACGCTGGAGCTGCTTGAGCTATTTGAGTTACTTGAATTGTTCGAGTTATTTGAACTGTTGGAACTATTCGAGTTGTTGGAGCTAGCCGAAGTCACCGCCGCTTGCTGAGAGGAACTCAATGCGGAGAGTTGCGACGAAGTCAAGGCAGCCGCTTGGGCTGAGGTCAGTGCTCCGAGTTGACTGACCGTCATCGCTGCAACTTGAGCAGTCGTCATGGCTGCTATTTGTGAGGCAGTCACTGCTCCCATCTGCGTACTGCTCAACGCAGCCACTTGCGCAGTAGTCATGGCTGCCACCTGAGCTGTCGTCATCGCCGCCATTTGCGTGGCCGTCACAGCACCCATTTGTGTACTGCTCAACGCAGCCACTTGTGATGTCGTCATTGCTGCGACCTGAGCTGTCGTCATGGCTGCCATTTGCGAGGCCGTCACTGCTCCCATTTGCGTACTGCTCAACGCAGCCACTTGCGCAGTGGTCATCGCTGCTACTTGAGCCGTCGTCATCGCAGCCATTTGCGAGGCCGTCACTGCACCCATTTGCGTGCTACTCAAAGCAGCCACTTGCGCAGTAGTCATGGCTGCCACTTGTGCTGTCGTCATCGCAGCCATCTGAGAGGCTGTCACGCCCGCCAACTGCGTTGTACTAAGGCCTGCAATTTGCGATGTACTCATCGCTGCTAGTTGTGTGGTTGAGAAATATCCCACTTGTGATGCGGTGAGATAACCCATCTGCGAACTCGTCAAACCTTGCACTTCAGAGACGGTCAAACCTGTAATCTGCAACTGTGTAACAGCCTGCACTTCTGCCTGTGTCGTTTGGGACGAAATATTGAAGGAAACAGGACAAGCACCAATACACAATGCCCCCGCATTCACCACGTTGGTTCCGCTGTTGGTCAACGCCCCTGTTAGCAATGTGGAACCAGGCCCATCGTTATGAATAGAACCAGAACCAGAGATGTCATTGGTAAAGGTGAGAGAAGAACTAAGGTTGAAAGTCAAAGTTCCGTTGTCAACAATGGCGCCAGCAATCGCGCCTGTCGTGCTACCGTTGCCAATTTGCAAGGTCGCACCTGTGTCAATAGTTGTTCCGCCTGTGTACGTATTGGCACCTGTGAAAATTTCAGTGCCACCTGCGACATTAAACGCACCAGCACCGCTCATCACGCCACTGAATATTGCACTTGTGTTATCGCCTTTAGTCAAAGTTTGGCCTGCGGCTAGCGTTACAAAACCAGCGCCAGCCAATGAACCAATCGTGTCGCTTGCATTCACTGCATAAGTTGCACCACTGGCAACCGTGACAGCGGTCGTGTCGGCAAGGCTACCTGTAACATTTAACGTCCCAGCATTGATCGTCGTTGCGCCTGTATATGTATTCGCACCACTCAAAATATGCGGTTGTGCGCCCAGTTTTGTCAAAGCACCTGCTCCGCTGATCACACCCGAGAAATTGAAAGGATTACCCGCATTAAGACCACCGACATTGAGACTTAGCGTATAACCAGACCCAATCACAACAGAGCCAGAACCAGAAATCGCACCAATCGTATCGGTGTTACTGACCTTGTAGGCCGCACCACTGCTAACGTTGACCACCGCTGAATCACGTAAGGTACCCGTGACTTCCAAGTTACCCTCGTAGACATTGCTTGCACCCGTGTATGCATTGGCACCACTGA
>CALKUJ010000218.1 GCA_937996825.1 uncultured Polynucleobacter sp.
AATCAGCGCTTCTGCACCAACGTCGCCGGTGATGGCTGTCCAACCCAAGACGGGAGGCATCGCGCCCGAAGCTCCACCAATGACAATGTTTTGTGGTGTCCTTGGTTTGAGAATGACGGTGTAAATGACGGCGTACCCAATGAAGGTGGCAAAAGTCAGCCACATCGTCAATGTGTTCACCATCACATAAAGCACCAAGGAGCCCAAAGCGCAGAGGGTGGATGAAAACAGCAGGACTTGTTTGTCTGATAGTTCTCCGCGTGCTGTAGGCCGCCATGCTGTGCGGTGCATTTTGGCGTCAATGGCTTTTTCAATCAGACAGTTAAAAGCGGCAGCTGCGCCCGCAACTAGCCAAATGCCAAAACATGCCCAAACCATTCGCTCGACCCCTGTCCATGAGGGAAGGCCTGGAATGGCCAGCACCATGCCAATCAAAGCGCAAAACACAATGAGTTGAATGACACGTGGCTTGGTCAGTGCGTGATATTGTTTGAAGAGAGAGTGCAGCATGATCAGGATTTGGACAAGATTCAGTCAAAACTGAAAAATAAAGACTGGATTTCCAGTTGTGGGTTCTGTTTCGAGTTAATTCTTTTTCGCTGTATTCATCGGCTACAAACACGCGATTTGCTGGGTTCAAAGCTTACCTCATTGTGTCTGTCGATATCAGATGACCCCTTGGCAAACCCCATGTCATTTTTGGTGGATGCTGGTTAGTATTCATCTAGATTTAATATGCTAGTGACAGGAGATCGACAGATGACTGCTCAACGATTGATGTGTATTGCATGGCCCGCATTTCTGGTGACAGTTTTGCTTGAAGGATTGGTGTTTGCGGTGATCGACCCCTTGGATCTTCACTTTGTGGCTGAGGGTTTTCAGTTGTCACGCCAAGGCTTTTACACGCTTGCCTTTTTTGTATTTTGGGGCATCATCGCGTTAGCAAGCGCGTTGAGTATTTTTTTGTTGGATACACCCAAAAAGTCTGTGCAGCTCAATCTGCAAACCGATCATTAATTCAACTGAAGCGTGTCGGGGCTATCCGACCAACGCGATCGTCGATTCAAAATAACGCTGAAACCCATACGCCAAGCCTGACAGCATGGCGGCAGTTCCTACCATTAAGCTCACCACGATAGCGCCTATGGTGGCCCACCGGGTTTGACCTGCGGGGTCTTCGGGGTCGGCATCAGGATTGAAACGCTGATTCCACTCATTCGGTTTCATGAGTCCAAAAATAATGGCATTGAGGCAAGTTGCCGCGAGGGTGAAGCCAAAAATAGGCAAGAGCCACCAGCTCAACACATCGTCTAACCCAAATTGTTGAATTCGCTCGAACCCATAAACACCCAGTGCAGTTGGAATTGGAATGAGCCAGCCTAAGGTGTCCGTCCATCCATAGAGGTAAAAGCGATGCAGGCCGATAGGGCCAAAGAGAAATGTGAGCCAGGCAGCAAGGGTTTTATTTTTCATTTATCGACCAGGTTGATCCCAAGAGGACGCAGCACGAATCAAGCGTTCGACGTCTCTTTTGATTTTTGTTGCTGAAGAAGCGTCAGGGTGAGGGGGGAAGCGCATCATCCATCGACCCATGGGGTCGATCAAGTACAAGTGGTCATTGAGCGACTTGTCTGATGCGGGTGATAACCACTGCCCTAGGCTGTCAGCTTTGATGCGTAACACGGTAGCGCCATTGAGGGCTTCAATCAATTTGGGGGAAACGGGTGCGTTATCAGTGACTAGCCAAACA
>CALKUJ010000219.1 GCA_937996825.1 uncultured Polynucleobacter sp.
GCATTGATGGCATAGAAATTTTTGATATACCCGCGTTCGTGTGTTTCCTTCAAGACAGCATCCGATAAATCACTGGCTACCGTATTGGTAAATCCAGCGTTGATGAGACGCCATGCATCCATGCCTGCGCCATCACCAATCGTGAGCCAACGGAAATCTTTCAGGTCGGCCAACACTTCCAATACGGGTGACATCAAGCGTGTATGACGCCAGTGATTGACCGTTGTGTCATCCCACCAAGTTTCGTACAACTTGGAGGTTTCGGCATCTTGCATGAAGCCTTGAAGGTGGCTGATGTGAAGGTCTAAAGTGTCCATGGGGTTATGAAATAAGTACGCGTGAAGTTATTCCGACAACAAAGTGTCGAAGTACTGAATTGTTTTGGACAGACCGGTATCGAGCTGGACCTTGGGCTCCCATTGGAGGTGTTGTTTAGCCAATGTGATGTCTGGCTTGCGTTGCATGGGGTCGTCAGCAGGTAACGGCATGTGCACAAGTTTTGATTTTGAATTGGTGAGTTTGATGACAAGTTGAGCCAATTCAATCATGGTGAACTCAACAGGATTGCCTAAGTTGATGGGGCCTGGGAAACCAGGCATGCCATGTTCACCAGCAGGCACATCCATGAAGCGGATAAAGCCGTCAATCAAATCGTCGACGTAGCAAAAGCTTCGTGTTTGCAAGCCTTCGCCAAAGATGGTGATGTCTTCGCCTTTGAGTGCTTGGACAATAAAGTTGCTGACCACACGTCCGTCATTGGGATGCATGCGAGGGCCATATGTATTGAAAATGCGCGCTACCCGAATGTCAAGCTTATGTTGACGGTGGTAGTCGAAAAACAAAGTTTCAGCGCAACGTTTGCCTTCGTCATAGCAGCTGCGTGGACCAATGGGGTTCACATTGCCCCAATACGATTCCACTTGCGGGTGAACGACAGGATCACCATAGACCTCGCTTGTGCTGGCCTGGAAAATTCTGGCACGAATACGCTTGGCGAGTCCCAGCATATTGATTGCGCCGTGCACGCTGGTTTTGGTGGTTTGAACGGGATCGTGTTGGTAGTGGACTGGGCTAGCAGGGCAAGCCAAGTTGTAAATTTGGTCGACTTCAATGTACAAGGGGAAGGTGACGTCATGGCGAATCAATTCAAAGTTTGGATGATTCAGCAGATGGGTGATATTTTTCTTGTTTCCAGTGAAATAGTTGTCGACACACACCACCTCGTCGCCACGTGCAATCAGTCGATCAATTAGATGGGAACCTAAAAAACCAGCGCCCCCTGTGACGAGGATTCTTTTATTTGAATTGTAATTTCGCATGTCTACTCCTATCAAAACGATTCTCGGCACAAGAAGTTTTTAAATTCTTTGATGCTCATGTCTGGCAAGTTGAATCGTGTTTTGGTATTGATTTTTTCTTCCCAATATCTCAAAAACATTGGATTGAAATTAAATTTTTCGTTCTTGAGTCGGTCGACCTGCTGAATCATGTGTGTTGAATTGAATTCAGACCAGTCATTCAACATAACAACGGGTAGGTGATTGAACAAACTCGAAAATTTGTTCTTTTTCACAACGGGTACGCACCCCAATAAGATGGCTTCCCATGTGCGGTGACAGTCGATGCCAGCGCCTTCAGGACTGATCACAAACATGCATTCAGCTTGCCGTTTCCATGAGCTGATACGCGGCAAATGATTTTTCTCAATCAGACTGATGGCTTTGTCAATTTTTTTCAGGCACTCTTGTCGGTCACCTCTGTCAATAGCAAAGTGCCAATTGCAATAGCCTGCAAAGAAACGATCAGAAAAATCTGGGGCCTGTGCTAAGGTATTTATCAATACACGCTCTTGGGCGAATGGAGATTGCTGTGCAAGCCCCCAAGTTCCGGGACGCTCCCACATGGTGTGGTAGTCCATGCCAATCGGCATTTGATGAAGCTTAGGATGGACAGCCACCATGTTTTGGGCATACCAATTCACTAAGTGTGGATGGTCTAAGACTTTTTTGATGGCCTCATGTTGAATGAGGTTGTTGTTGATCGGGGTGTCGCTATCACCTGTCACCAGCGTGAATGGGTGTTGAATCTTTTCAACCACATTGAGTGAGAAGTTGAGCAGCGCATCCGTACATACGTAAATGGACTCACCTGAAGAGTGTCCATCCAAGATGTTCGGGTCTATGTAATCGTTGCTCGAGACAGGGGTGCTGTTTCGTGCCTTGCATGATTTCATCAGGCCTCGGCTTGAGGTGAAGCTGGTGATCGATTCCATGGGTGTCAGTCAGAAATTTTCTGTACGTACATCTGATACAAAGGCATGGGAATCACATTGATTTTTCGGAAATACAAATTTATAAATGCATCAATTGCAGGCTTTGGGCAGCGCAAAATATCTCGACCCGTTGTGAGTTCTTCAAGCCATAGGTAATCGTCAAACACCATGACACCACCTGTCTTGAGTAACTTAAATCCCAGTACTGCATCGCACAGTACATCTGGTGCTTGGTGAGACCCGTCGATGTACACAAAATCAAAATAGCCTTGCTTGCCTTGACTCAACAATTGAGCCATGCAGACGTCTGAATAACCTTTATGAATATGTAGTTCAACGTTGTTTGCTGATTTGTCGATGGCGCATTGGGTGTTGTGCAAAAAACGTGACTCAACGGACTGCATGTTGGCTTCAGCCAAGCCGCCAGTTTGATGCTCGACACCACCCTCCCATGTGTCTATGCAGTGGATTTCAATGGGGTTTTGAGGCGCTAATTTTTCAATCAAGTAGCAAGCACTGGCGCCTTCATACGAGCCAACTTCCAAGATGGTGGCAGGTTTGATGAATTGAGGAATTAAGACGTCCCAGTTTTTTTGCGCAGCACTTTGAAACCATGAGTTAGTGAATTGATAGTTTTGC
>CALKUJ010000220.1 GCA_937996825.1 uncultured Polynucleobacter sp.
TTGCATTACGAGTGTTTAGAGTGAATCTGTTTATATAAGCATACGCCAATACAATCACAAATCAGATTTACAGCACCTATGAATACCCAACTTCACACTTCTTTGCCTTTGCTCACGCTGGTGCAAATGACGCGCCCCGGCTTCTTGGTCATCACGGCTGTGGCATGTGTGTTGGGTACAGCGGTGGCTGCCGCCTGTGGGCATGGGCCACATGTGTGGACGGCGTTGGCCACCTTGGTGCTTGCGGTGCTGATGCACGCTGCGGCCAACGTGCTGAACGATTACCACGATGCGCTCAATGGTGCGGATGAGGCCAACACCCAAGGCTTGTTTCCTTTCACCGGAGGTGCACGTTTGATTCAAAACGGCCATGTCACCGTGCAAGATACACACGATTTAGCCAAGGCATTGATTTTGTTTTTGATCCCATGCGGTTTGTGGCTTGCCGTTCAAACTGGCGGTGGTTTGATTGCCTTAGGTATGGTGGGTTTGTTGTTGGGGTGGGGTTACTCTGCGCCACCCCTAGTTTTGATGAAACGTGGACTCGGTGAGTTCACCGTGGCTCTGACTTGGGGCTTAGTGGTAATCGGTGCGGACTATGTGCAACGCGGCCAGTTCTTTGTCATTCCGGCTGCTGTGGCTATCAGCTTTGCCTTGTTAGTGGGCAACATTTTGGTCATCAATGGCTTCCCAGATGCACAGGCAGATGTGCAAGTAGGCAAGCGCACCTTGGTGGTTCGTCTGGGGCAACGAAGGGCAGCTTGGGTATATTTGGTTTTTGCTTCGCTCGCTTATGCGTGGCTGCTAGCAGGTGTGTGGTTGTTCATTCACCCAGAGCCTGCGCTGTGGGGCATGGCGTCTATGCCCTTGTCTCTGTGGGCTTTTGTGCTTTTGCACAAAAATGCAGATCAACCCGCTCGTTTGACGCCTCCGATTGTGCTGACCATCGCCGCAGCAGTGGTACATGGTTTGGCGATGTCGGCTGGGTTGCTCACTTTAATTTTCTAGGTATTTATGAACCGTCATCTTGTATTGCTGTCTATCGCGCAAGGCTTATTCCTGACCAATAACGTCACCTTCATTGCTATCAATGGTTTGGTGGGGTTGAGTTTGGCTCCTGAGGCATGGATGGCCACTTTGCCTGTGATGGGCTATGTGGTGGGTGGTGCACTCAGCACAGGCTTGGTGGCAAAGTCTCAACAGCACTTTGGCCGCAAGGGCTCGTTTCAATTGGGTTTGTTGGTGGCGTTGCTGTCAGCTGCGTTGGGTGCGTTTGCTGTCCTCTCGCAATCTTTCTGGTTGTTGGTTGCGGCCACGTTGGTAGCGGGTTACTACAGTGCCAATGGTCAGTTGTACCGCTTTGCTGCGGCAGAGCTGTGTAAACCTGACTATCGCGAGAAGGCAGTGTCCTTGGTGATGGCAGGTGGTTTGATCGGTGCGGTCATTGGTCCGAACTTGGCCATTCAAACTAAGAGTTTGTTTGGCATGCCTTTCGCAGGCGCGTATGTGGCACTGATGGTGGTGGCGGTATTGTCGATGGCTGTGATGAGTTTCATCAACTTTCCTCCTGCATCCGTTGTGAAATCGGATGACACAGGTGGCCGCCCCTTGGGGCAAATCATGCGTCAGCCTGTGTTTGTGGTGGCTGCGATGGCGGCAGCTTTGGGTTATGGTGTGATGAACTTGTTAATGGCTGCCACGCCTTTGGCCATGCAGGTGTGTGGTTTTCCGTTCGATGACACAGCTTGGGTGCTGGAGTGGCATGTCATTGGTATGTTCGCACCTGGCTTTGTGACTGGGCACTTGATCAAACGCTTTGGTGTTCTGCCTATCATGGGCGCTGGCGTGATGCTCAACATCGCGTGTATTGTGATCGCGTTGTCGGGTGTGGACTTACACCAATTTTTATTGGCTTTGTTCTTATTGGGCGTGGGCTGGAACTTTTTGTTCACAGGCAGTACCACGCTGTCGATGCAGGCCTACACGGCACAAGAGCGAAATCGCGCACAAGCCGCCATCAACTTTTGCGTGTTTGCCACCATGGCCTTCACCTCGTTTGCTTCGGGTGCTTTGGTGACCACGCAGGGTTGGGTTTGGCTTAATTGGGGGTCATTGGCGCCTGTACTGATCACGGGCGCGGGCTTGCTTTGGTTGGCACGTAAAAAGTCTTCAGTCGTGTAAGCGCTGAGGACTGCAAAGTACTCGCAGTTAAATAGATGTTTAACCAGATTTTTCAAAAAATATTTCTGAAATCATTAAAGCTTTTTACAAGTACTGAAATACTTTCTTGCTTGCACCAATCAGCAGGATAAGAGTTTCTTGTCAACCACTGCATAGTTAGATATTTTGGTTGTTGTTCTCTCAGAATATTTCCGGTAATCTCAGGGGCAGTAACGAAAGCCTATTCAGATGCTAAGGCAGTTTGAATGCATTGAAATAATTTCTCTTGCTTGCACCAATCAGCGGGAAAACTATTTCGTGTCAGCCATTGCATGGTCAAACCCTCTGGCTGAACGCCGCTGAGGATGCTCTCTACGATTTTTGGTGACAACAACGAGAGTCGAAGCCGTTCATTCACAGTGCTTGGTTCTAATCCCTCTCTCTGCGCGATTTCAGACCCGCTGGCTACAACCCCTTGGTCAATGAGTTTTGCCCAATAAAAAGCCCGAGCAATCGCATTGATGAGGGGTGAGTTAATCGCTGTTTTGTTGTGCTGTGCCTGAAGCGTCGTTCCAACGGCAGGAATGACCACTTTCCTGCCCCCGCGCTGTCTAAATTTAAGCGCTGAAAATTTAGGTATGCCGAACTCATCCACCGAAGTTTCGGTTTCTCGCATTGATATCGCTCCCTTAGGCCAGCTCGAGTTGCGGGCTTTGGGATTGCATTGCTTTCACAACCGCACCCAGTCCCTCAAACCGCATCAGAACCTCAATCCCATTTGGTTTGACTATCACCCGTTTGATCAGCGCATGGATGATTTCCGTCTTCATCTTTGTGAAAAACTGATCCCAGATGCTGGCCGTGTTACGCAGGATCAAGACCACGGCCTGAGGCTCATCAATGCTCGGATTGATCTTTTGAATTTCAGCCCAATACTTGTCCACCATGCGCTCGCTGCGCAGGTATTCCAGCAGTTTTTCTGACACGGCATCTTCAAGCATCGCAGCTTGGTAGTTCCATGACTGAGCAGCCTCGGCACCTTTGTGCATTTTTTTGTTGATGACGTAGTAACGGTAAACCTTGCCGTTGGGCTTCTTGGTTGCCATCGGGATTAACAAGTCACCCTCTTGCGTGTATGCAATGCCTCTGAGCAGGAAGTCGTTGCGGTTTTTTTTCTCCCATGTGTTCTTGCAACGCTGGCGGTTGTCCTGCGACAAGATGGCATGGGTACGCTCCCACGTGATTGGGTCAATCAAGCCCTCGTGCTGCGCGGGGAAACTTTCTCCCTTGTGGGAGATCTCACCGATGTAGGTGCGGTTGTGCAGGATCTTGTAAATGCTCTGCTTGCAAAAAGCCTTTTTACGCTTGGTTTGAATACCTTGTTCGTTAAGCTCTTTGACAATCTTGGTGGTGGATTGCTCAGCAATGAATTGCTCAAAGATGCGTTGCACCAGCTCAGCCTCTTGAGGCTCGATGTGCAGAGCTCGGTTTTCAACGCGGTAACCCAGTGGCACAGAGCCTCCCATCCACATGCCTTTGCGCTTGGAGGCTGCAATCTTGTCTCGGATGCGCTCACCCGTGACCTCACGTTCAAACTGTGCAAATGACAACAAGACGTTGAGCATCAGCCGTCCCATGGAGGTGGCCGAATTGATCTGTTGGGTGACCGAGCTAAAACTCACCATGTGGTTGTCAAACACCTCCACCATCTTGGCAAAGT